>JAVWIB010000044.1:15385-20014 GCA_036639755.1 Bacteroidales bacterium | reverse complement strand
TCCAACACGGGACGCAGCGAAGCGCAGACGTCGTTCTTTGGACGGTTACGATATATTGATTATCCTATTGTTCCCAATATTGCGAGATTTTAGAACGCGTATCTTACCGTTATTCTTTGTTATGGTTTTAGTTATAACCCTATCCCTATATGCTTTAAATACATTAAAATCCATTTTGTTTGCAATCTCGTCAAATTCCTCATTCCTATAAATTATCCAATAGGGAAACATATCATCCATTAAATATACTTGTGGATGTTCATTCACCCTATTGGTTATATAAGACTCAACAATAGTATTGTTTGGTTTTTTTTGAGTATCAAGAATAAAACAAATAGTTTCTATCTTTACACCTTTGAATCCCTTTTCTCCAAAATCTATAATATGCGAAATCATTTTTTCTTTCATCAATGACCGTGTCGAATTAAATTCAGGTACATTTATCAGGCTTTTCGGTACAATCAGTGATACTATATTACCAATATTCATAGCTTTTTCTATAAAAAAGGAGAATATATTATTAGTATCTTTATTATAAAGATTTGACTTGTATTTAGATAGTAGTTCTCTTTCTTTTGTCAGTTTTTTATATGGAGGATTCCCAACTACAATGTCATATTTCTTATCAAATTCATATAACAAGAAATCGGCATTTATATAGGTAATATGTATATTTGAGGGTATGTTTATTCTATTTACTAATTCTTTTAAAACATCAATGCTATCGGCATCAATATCTACGACATCAATATTTACCCTAGACACGCTCGAATATTTCTGTACTAAAGCGGGTAAAAAATTTCCAACACCGATTGATGGTTCTAATATATTCAATTCCGTATAGTCTTTTGCTTCAGGCAAATTCTTGATAATAGAAAAACAAATATCTTGTCTTGTGTAATACGCTGCATTATCTTCTTTTTGGGCATTTGCCAACTCTGCAATTTTTGACAAATCCACAAAACTATGATAATTGGAAGTTTTAATAAAGTTCAACAGACATGACGGGTCTGTTAGTCGTTTCTTTTCAACAAGCTCCTTTATTTCCTGTTCTGATAGAATTGGCTTGCATAAGACTTTTCGAATTTTATGTGCAATCTGCTGAAATATAACAGTAGGCACTGCCTCTCCTAAATTCTGCCTGATGTTCATCTCTTCTTTTTTCAAAAACTCACGTTTTTGTTTTTCGGATAAAGAATTCAATTCTTTAAATGAGATGTTAGACCACACAAAAGAAGATGGTATAGAGATCATTAGCATTACCTCTCTAATACTAAAAACTCTATTGTCGGTAGGATGCACCGTATTTTGACTTGCCATAATGTCATTGCGAGTATGAATGCAAGGAGCGACCTTATCCCAATATTGGCGAGTGTATTTATCCCCATTTTTTCTTGCGTTATATACAACAACTCCATTTTTTACTGTATGTGGAATTTTTGATATATCCGTGTTGTCAAAAGCAGACTGTCCCTCTTTTATATCGGCAATCCACGCTTCCATATGTGGAGAATACCTCCTAAAATTATGATATATATCATCAGGTGATATTTCTCCCATTTTAGTCAATGATGGAAGATGTCCTATAACTTGTCGTAAAGTTCTTTCAGGCTGTCTGTTGGGGCATATATCAAAGGGCGTAACTTCTTTAATATCCTTTCTTACTCCTATTACAAGTGTTCTTGTTCGGCTTGATGGACTTCCATAATCCTTAAAATTAAGAACTTGGTACAAGATATTATAATCGCCAGAAAGATTTATGTTTATAGCTTCTTTTATTGATTTGTCTTGACCATCAGTATCGGTACATATGGAATTTAAGAATGCTCTGACATTTTCATAAATAAAGAACTTAGGTTTGATTTGTTGGGTCATTTTAATTGACTCAACAACTAAAGAATTACGTTTTAATTCATCTTTCTTTTTATGATTAGCTACTGACATCCCCTGACATGGAGGAGTAGCAATAAGCACATCGAGATCAGTAATATTATAACTTCTCTTCCAAAGAGCAAGTTCATCAAAAACTTTATCTTTAGTTTCCTGCATTGTCATATCGCCACAAATATATCCGCTATCATATGCGCATTTATGATTATATGACTGTATTTTTAAACGGCGTTCTAATAATTCAACCGTTGCAATGCAATAAAATTCTTCTTCTTTAAAGCCATAACAACCAATACCGGCACTACTAAACAGACTGATATATGTCTTTACGCCATAAATGGACTTTGCATCAGACAATATAGCTGAAGCTAAATTGGAAGTTTCTACATCGTATTTTACTTTAGCCATATTTATATATTTTGTTTCAGATTTTCAACAACTAATAGCAATGCTTTGGGTGCAATTCTTTTATCATTTGACACGATGTCAGATACTTGATCCGCAAGCCATAATATCAATAAATGTTCTGTATTAACATTGAACATTTTAGATAATACGGAAATTTGTTCTTTTTTTACTTTTCTCTCGCCTTTTTCTATCTTACAATATGTAGCGGTGTCAATATCCAATGCCGCAGCCAATTGTCGCTGTGGCATCTGATTTTGAATACGAAGTTCTTTAATACGTTCTGAAAACATTTTCTTACTCTTTATTGTCTTGACATTATTTGGCAAATATAGCATTTTTTATTTAATTTACATCCTCCTACTTTTCCGTTGTGGCTGTATAGGTTGTGACGTGAACCCAAAAAGTTTCAGCAGGGTTTCCGTTGGCTTCATGCCAAAGAAAAACAAAGCGTAACGAACACTATTTCAGCTAATTCGCTACACCTTGCTCTAATTCTCTTTTTCGCTATGTGCTTATTCTATTAAAATATATTTTACCCCTTCTTTCCTTTTACGTTGCTTTTCAGCTCATCTTTTGTAAGAAGAATTAAAAGTGTCCCTTTTGGTAATGTATCCCCCTTTTCTACATTTACCATCTCTACTACGGCATCAAAAGGAGCAGAGATAATGTTCTTCATTTTCATTGCCTCGTAAATAAGCAATTTATCCCCTTTCTTTACTTTATCCCCTTCTTTAACAAGGATAGACTCTACGGAACCGGGCAAAATGGAGAGAATCTCATTGGGATTAACCGCTTTCCACATCTTCCTTTCCGTAAATTTTTTAGTAAACATGGTTTTGTATTTACGACCGCCCACGTGAATCTGAATATTACCGGAAAGAGAGTTTGGATCATCGGACATAAGAACGGCATCAGCCATATCTCCGCTGATAACCCCTATCTCTTCTTTTTTTATTTCCTCTGAACTCATAATTTCTAATTTTTAATTTATAAAAACTTTTATTCTAGAGTCCGTCTTGCATTTTCTAATTTTATGTTTCATAAAAAATGTAAACAGACTGCTGCCGGATTGGTTAAAATGGTGGAATGCCATGTTTCTTGGCAGGGCGTTTTAACACCTTATTAGTAGAAATATTAAGTGCATGAAGGATAAATTTACGGGTATCAGCTGCCGTAATAACAGAGTCTATGTATCCTTTAGAGGCTGCAACATAAGGGTTTGCAAATTTCTCTTTGTATTCCGCAACTTTTTGCTTTCTCATTGCATCGGGATCGGCAGCCTCTGTAATTTCCTTGCGGAAGATAATATTGGCAGCCCCCTCAGGTCCCATTACCGCAATCTCGGCTGTTGGCCATGCAAATACAAAATCGGCACGTAAATGTCGGGAGTTCATTGCAATGTATCCTCCGCCGTATGCTTTACGCAAAATAATAGTCACCTTTGGAACAGATGCTTCTGAATAGGCATACAAAAGTTTAGCTCCGTGGCGAATTACTCCGGCATGTTCCTGATCTACGCCCGGCAGATAGCCCGGCATGTCCTCCAAAGTAATGATTGGAATTTCAAACGCATCACAGAAACGGATAAACCGTGCTGCTTTATCGGATGAATCGCAATCAAGCACTCCGGCCAGATACAACGGCTGATTGGCAACAAATCCAACGGTTTTCCCATCCATTCTGCCATACCCAACTACAATATTTGGAGCCCAAAGCTCCTGAACCTCAATAAAATCCGAGTTATCGGCGAGTGCTCTAATTACATTCCTCACATCATACGGAGTGGTTGGATCCATAGGCACGACCTTCTCTATTTTGTACTTTTTAGAAGGCTCGGCAGGCTTGGATTCAACAGGTTTGGCCTGATTGTGTGCCGGCAAATAAGAGAGCAGTTCTTTAATTTGGGTAAAACATTGTTCCTCACTCTCGGCAAAGAAATGAGCATTGCCAGTAATCTCGCAATGAACGCGCGCACCACCCAAAGATTCCATATCAATCTCCTCTCCCAGTACCGATTTTATAACCTCGGGGCCGGTAATGAACATTTTGGAAATCTTATCCACAACAAAAACATAATCGGTAAGGGCCGGCGAATAAACGGCACCTCCGGCACATGGGCCTAATATTACCGAAATCTGCGGAATTACTCCGCTCGCAAGAGTATTTCTAAAGAATATCTCTCCGTAACCGGCCAACGAATTTACCCCCTCCTGAATACGAGCTCCGCCCGAATCGTTGATTCCTATAAGAGGAATCCTCATCCGCAGTGCGTAATCCATTATCTTGGTAATCTTTCTGGCATGCATAGATCCTAACGAGCCTCCGGCTACA
>JAVWIB010000044.1:0-15375 GCA_036639755.1 Bacteroidales bacterium | reverse complement strand
AGTCCTGAGCATAGATGGCAACCGGCTGACCGCTGATGGTACCGGTTCCTATCACAACTCCATCTCCGGCCGGGCTCTTATTTTCCATACCAAACTCACGGGCATCATGTTCTATAAATAAATCATATTCATAAAACGACCCCGCATCCAGCAGTTTGCTGATTCTCTCCCTGGCGGGAAGTTTGCCCATTGCAATCTGTTTTGCAATGGCTTTGTCTCCTCCTCCTTGAACTGCCCTTGCAGTCCTTTCCTGGAGTTCGGAAATCTTTTTACTTAGTAAACTCATATATGTTATAGGTTTTAACGATGCAAAAATAAGATAAAAATGTTTATACCAAATTTTTTCTAAAAATTCATTACATTTGTCAGTTCACTTAAAAAATATATAAACATAAAAAAATACAATACTATGTCACTAACTTTTACCGACAGACACATCGGACCAAGGGAAAATGATATCAGACAAATGCTGAAAGTCCTTAACCTTAGCTCCCTTGAAGATCTTGCTACACAAACCGTTCCGGCAGACGTTCTTCTAAAAAAAGATATGGATCTTTCTCCGGCAGTTTCCGAGAACGAATATCTTGCCAGTTTAAAAGAAATTGCATCTAAAAATAAAAATGTCCGTTCCCTTATTGGAAACGGGTTTTATGGAACAGGAGTGTTACCTGTAGTTGTTCGAAATATTTTTGAGAATCCAAGCTGGTACACCTCTTATACTCCTTATCAGGCAGAAATTTCTCAGGGGCGTCTTGAGGCTCTTCTGGTTTTCCAGACCATGATTAGCAGCCTTACCGGCTTCCCTCTTTCAAACTGCTCCATGCTGGACGATGCACAAGCAGCAGGCGAGGCAATGAGAATGATGTATGAACTACGTAGCAGAGATGCCGTAAAAGCGGGTAAAAATGTAGTTTTCGTAGATAAGAACATATTCCCTCAGGTACTTTCCGTTCTTAAAACCCGTGCCCGCGGCTTAGGAATAGAGATTGAGCAGGGAGACTACAAAACATATAACTTTAACGAGAAATTCTACGGAGCTATTCTTCAATACCCTGCTGCAGACGGAGAAATTAGAGATTACACCGCTTTCTGCAATAAAGTACACGCAGCAGGAGGCCTTGTAACAGCATATTGCGATCTGTTATCTCTTGCAGTTCTTAAAGAGCCTGCGACATGGGGAGCAGACTGCGCCGTTGGTTCCGCACAAAGATTTGGCCTTCCAATGGGCTTTGGCGGCCCTACGGCAGGTTTCATGGCAACCAAAGATGCTTACAAAAGACAAATTCCGGGCAGAATCATAGGTATATCGGTAGACCGTCTTGGAAACAGCAGCTACAGACTTGCCCTTCAAACCCGCGAACAACATATCAAGAGAGAAAAAGCAACTTCAAACGTATGTACTGCAACGGCCTTAATGGCAACCATGAGCGGTATGTTTGCAGTATATCATGGTCCCGACGGAATTAAAGACATTGCAGAGCGCACCTCTAAATATGCCCATGCAATTGCCTCATTCCTAACCCAAGGGGGATTCAAATTAGCCCACGAAAAATTCTTTGACACCCTAGAAGTTGTAGGGGTAAAAGCAACAGAAATCAAAGCCAAAGCAGAGGCAGCAGGAGTGAATTTCTTTTACCCCGCTCCCGATAAAGTAAGGATAAGTCTTGACGAACTTACCAACTGCAAAGAGGCTCAGAAAATACTTGGAATCTTTGGCATTACCCCTGGCGGATGCGGGTGTAACTGCGGCGATGACAACACCTTTATGGCAAGAGAGAGTGCCATTCTGCAAGAGAAAGTATTTAGCTCTTACCATTCGGAGACCGACATGATGAGATACATCAAAAAACTGGAAAGAAAAGATATATCACTTACCCACTCCATGATTCCGCTTGGTTCATGCACCATGAAACTGAATGCAGCTGTTGAGATGCTCCCTTTAAGTTGGGCAGAACTTACCAATGTTCATCCTCTTGCACCAAAAGATCAGGTAGAGGGCTACATGCAGATTATCCGTGAACTTTCTCACGATCTGGCAGTAATTACCGGTTTTGACGCATGTTCTTTACAACCGAACTCAGGTGCCGCCGGAGAATACGCAGGTTTGGTTACCATACGAGGCTGGTTGAATGCAAACGGCGGAGCACATAGAAATGTAATGATTATCCCTACCTCTGCACACGGAACCAACCCGGCATCTGCAGCTATGGCCGGTTTTGATATTGTACTGGTAGGTTGCGACGAGAAAGGAAACGTAATTGTAGACGAACTCCGTCAGAAAGCCGTTGAGAACAAAGAAAAACTTGCCGGCTTAATGATTACTTACCCATCTACCTACGGTATTTTTGAGGTTAAGATTAAAGAAATTATGGATATTATCCACCAGAACGGCGGATTGGTTTATATGGATGGAGCCAACATGAATGCACAGGTAGGGCTTACAAGCCCCGGCCTGATTGGCGCAGACGTATGCCATTTAAACCTGCATAAATCATTTGCAATGCCTCACGGCGGCGGCGGCCCCGGTGTAGGCCCTATCTGCTGTACCAAAGCTCTTGCCCCGTATCTTCCGGGACACCCTATTGATACCGAGTGCGGCGGAAAAGATGTAACCGCAGTAAGTGCTGCAGCATACGGCAACCCGCTGTTATTACCAATTACTCATGCATACATTAAACTACTTGGTGCAGACGGCCTCAAGAAAGTTACCCAAGTAGCTATTCTTAATGCCAACTATATGGCCCACCGGTTTGCCCCCGAATACACAACCCTATTCACCGGCGCAACAGGCCGTGTAGGACACGAGTGTATTTTGGATTGTCAGCACTTTAAGGCTGAGTACGGCGTAGATGCAACCGACCTTGCAAAACGTTTAATGGACTACGGGTTCCACGCTCCAACACTCTCATTCCCTGTTCACGAAACCCTTATGATTGAGCCTACCGAGAGCGAATCAAAAGCCGAAATCGATCGTTTTGTAGAGGCCATGAAACAAATTAAGACAGAATGCGAAAAAATAAAATCGGGTGAATACGATGCAAAAGACAACCCTATTGTAAATGCACCGCATCCTGCTCTGGAACTTTGCGCAGACCAATGGAACCACGCTTACTCCCGAACCGTTGCAGCCTATCCGCTGGAATGGATTAAAGAGAATAAATTCTGGCCTGCTGTTGCCCGTGTAGATAACGGCTACGGTGACAGAAACCTTGTTTGCAGCTGTCAATAATTCACAAAGACTAGCTACTATGTGTTCATATGTCGGGATCTTTTTAGTATCCCGACATTTTTAATATAAATTATCATATAGGAAGTTTATATCTGTGTACTGTTTCGTTATTCCGCTGAATACCATAAACGGTTTTCTCAGACTCATCATAAGATATCGTATTTATTGGACAATCTATTAACTACGCCACTACCATACCCTCCCTCCAAGTTCTTCCTAAAGAGCAATTTCCTTATATTCGAATATGCAGAGTTGACAGTATAATTTACTTGCCGATCAGCAGTTATTCGAGCCGTCTGAACTTCTGCTGCAGCTTCTTAGGATTAAAAAATAGAGCTAAGAACAAATTTGTAAAATAAAAAATAATTTGTAAATTTGTAATGAAAAGAAACAGGTGCTTGCAAAAATAATTTATTAATCAAAACTAAAAATTATGAAAAGAATTAAACATTTTACGTTAGCTTTACTTTGTTTAGCTGCTTTTAGCATTAGTGCTTCCACATTGCTAGGATACGAAGCTCTTTCTGACATAGATATTCCAGAAGAGGGAGATATTATGCACTGTAGGTGTAAGCATGACGGTTGCTATGCCGGAAATTGGATATCATTTCGCGCTGAATGCGCAACAGGCCATGGCACAGTTAATTGCTCTGAGAGTGCAAATAATTGTGCTCCAAGATAAATAGTTTTAGGGTAGCTAAGAACGTTATAGCTACCCTCTCTTTTAGAGTAGTCGCCCGTTCTTAAAAACAAAAGATAACAACTTAAAATACTTATTGATTAGTCTATAATCTAATATTATGTGGAAATTTTCAGGACTAGTATGTTATTTCCTCTCAAGCATGCTAATGTGCAGTTGTAACAATAGCGACTCTTTGATACAAACAAATTACGAGTCTGCTATTAACCTTAACAGCAGCAAGAAACAGATTCAATTATCTATTATAGATACCCTAATTATAGATGCAAGTAACACCTCATTAAGTGGAGAGTGGATTATTATAGATAGCAATTTAATATATCTAGATAAGCATATCGTAACTATAAAAAAATATAATTTAAATGGTGAATTAATAGATGCTTTATTCTCCAGGGGAAGAGGGCCTAAAGAGTTCCTAAGTCCCCCCATCTGTTTTACTAGATTACCCCATAACAAATATCTATATATCGATAGGGATTCTTATTTTTTTATCTTAGATACCCTATTTAATAAGCAGTTAAAAATAAATCTTATAGAGAAAGTTGCAAAGAGTTGTAACATGGAAGATTTGTACAACAATCCGGATCCTAATAATATTTCCATGTATGAAATGTCAATCAGAGATAATCAGTTTATTGTATTTGGGGAAAATATTATTTTTCCCATAACTACAGAGCACATTAAATACAACGGATATTATAAAAAAAATAATGCAATTAATTTTTACAAACAATCGTTCACTTTACTAACGTTAGATATACACACCCTTAATCCTATTCATCTATTTGCTAATTTTCCACCAATATATAGAGATAAAATAATTCCTAACTTCAAAGAATGTAATATTTCTGCTAACGATTCTATTTTATTTGTCTCATATCAAGCAGACCCAAATATCTATTTATATAATAAACAATTAGAATTATTCGGCTATTTCGGAAAATCAGCAGATATAATCAATTCTAATTATCCTCAAACAAAAACATTTGAAGAGGCAGAGTTAAATTACAAGAGACACAGACAAGAAAACGGTTATTACTCAGAAATAAAATCCATTCAAAAATACCTGTTTAGAAATTATATTGGATCGGGTAATAAGCTGGGATTACAAATATATCAAGACTATGGAATCGTCTATGATTCATTACTGCCTTATGACATCTTTGAAATGATTGGTTATATTGAACCCTATTTTTACGCAATCACAAAGTGCGACTCAGAAAATGAAACATATAATATTATCCGATTAAAAATTGACTATTATGAATAAGACTTTCATAGCTTTTGTTTTCTTATCTATAGCATTCTATTATTTATGTATGGACAATAATCCACAGCTAGTCTTTTTAACAAAAAGAATTCAAAATATTGGTAACATTTCCAAAAATACAGTATTTACGAAAGAGTATAAATTTATAAATTCCGGAAAAAACACACTCATAATAGAAGATATTTATAAATCTTGCTCTTGTACCAATATTAAGTTAAGTTCAAATGAAGTACATCCAAATGGAGAGGGGATATTATTAATAACAGTAGACACGACAGCAAAAATAGGTGATCAAGAAATAGTTGTCCATTTAATAGCAAATACCAAAGAGAAAGACCATGTTATAAGAATATTATTTTTTGTGCCCTAAAATAACTACAATAAAAGAAATTTATGAATAAGCTGAAATCACTCCAATCTATGGGTCTAGTCATATGCTTACTAAATTCCGGTATTGCTTTTACTCAGGAATATAAAGATTATGCATTAACTGAGATTCAGGTCTGTGCAACTGTGAACCCTTTGAAGATTATGAAAAATGCAGCAAAAAAATTTGCTGTCAAGTATTCAAAAAATTCTGTTTCTCACATTCTACAATATAGAACCGTTTGTTGTAATAATAAATACTGCGAGTTTAATGCCTATCTCGGGGTAATAGCATTCTTGGATTTTAATCAAAATCCCTCTCCGTTTTTTTGGAATAATCCTGCAAATAATATTCGAATTGCCCCTTTAAGCGTTTTTAGAAGCTCGGCATTTGATTATAATGGGAATGAATTAGAATTATCGGGAATAAATAGTAATAGCAATCCGTTTAGATTAGAGCACTTTAATCTCGGATATATTAATAAACCTATTGGAAATGCCTTGGCAATAAAAAGGTCGTTAGAAATCTATTCTCCATTAAATCCTAAAATGATCCCGTACTTTTCATATACTGTAAGTAAGATGTTTAAAAATAAAGGAGAAGAACAATTTGCCGTAATTGAATTTGAAACCAATCAAGATTATTTTCCCGCAAAATGTAGACTTTTGGGGAAAGGATCTATTTTATACAATATCTCTAAACAGAGTATAGAGTCTATAAAAATGAGTGATTTTATAGATTTTTATAGTACGGCCGCCAGAGTAGATTTTTATAATGAAAAATCTGCAACACACCCTACAATTGAGGTAGTCTATGAAAACATTGACGGTAATCTCTTTACTAAAAGTATCTTTTTACAAATTAACTGGAAAAAACCGGATAATATAGGTAAGGACGATTTTATATATTCTATCATAAATAACGCCAGAAGGAACCCTTTTAAGTATAATTTAGCAGAAACAGAATCCTGTATTTTCTCTAACTCAAAACTCTTAAATAAACAAAAAACCGAACATATAAAAACCTTAATCTATAATAGTCATACAGACCCCGGTGCGTTCTATACAGCTCCATATATTCCTGAGTTATGGCAGACAGTTCAGTTCAAAGGGATACCCATAGAAAAAATAAAAAAGGATCTGACCATAAACGGTAAAACCATTGAGCAACAGGCCCTCCAAAATGGACTAAACGGATTTGAAATCCATCTAAATAGTTCACCGGCACCGGTAATGACAGAAGATAAAATTCAACAGTATCTAAAATTCTCTAAACAATATTATATCATCACAAAAGAGAAGATTATACCCTATTTTTAAAGCCTCCTCAATATTCTATAAAAATTTACAAAATACCTCAGCCAGTCTTAAAAAACCTAAATCTGTAAGGTGCACTCCATCTACTGTCCCCTCATGATCAGGGCCGGCGGCAGATTTACCCATATTGCCTTTGGAATATAAATCTATGTATTTTAAGTTTTTATACCCCTCTTCCCGCAACTTTTTATACAAAGAATACCACAGGGCATTCTCTTGCTCCAGATCTTTTCTAAACTGCGCATCCAGATATTGGTACGGATAACAATAATTGCTCACCATGTAAACAGGCGTTTGCAGATGCGCTCCCGCAATTGTCTTTATAAAATACTCCGTACTGTCTCTAACAATCTCTGCCGTACAGTTAGCCAGACAATCAATCACATAAGCAGAAGCATCAATCGTTGCAATTTTATCTGCCAAAACCTTATCCATGCGCCCGTTACCGCTAAAACCAAGATTCATGGTCTCTTTATTTAACCTCCGCTCTACAATTGCCGGATATGCCATCCCCGGCCTGGAAGCACACCCCCCCTGTGTTACACTGGTTCCGTAAAATACAATGGGCTTTCCCTCTCCAAACAAGCTACGCACTGCTGCAGAGCAGAGAACCGCTCCACTGTCAATTCCAATCTCCAGCTTTTCAACACCATCATACAAAGGGAGATACATGATATAATCCCGATACTCCCCATCCATATTCCGTCTGAAAATATTTGCCGATTCTCTCCCGTTTGGTTGTGCCGTTCCGGCAAAAAGCCACTCTCCATTCACAAATGCATACAAATCCAATCCTCGAATTCCCGTTCCGGCCATATGGGCCATGTTAAAATTATTCAGTAATGTCCACTTTGCCCCAATACACTTACTGTTGCTTCTAAACCGTACGGCAATACCTGCGCTACAACGCCCCAAGTCCCACACATCCTTTCTTACCGTCCCCTCAATGTCACTCGGAAGCCTGCTAAAAAACTTATCGGGAGCCATCTCAAACCCTTGTCCCAGTATTACCATCTCCCCTTTTACAACCGCCTGTTGCACATCTGTAAATTTAAGATCTGCAACTTTCTGCCCAAAAACAGGATACGTAAAAGATAACGTTAATGCACAACAACCTGTTAGTAAAGCACTTAATTTTTTCATACCTTTATAATTTTATCATTAAACCTTAATCCACTTAATATCAACCCCTTTCCGCTCCATACCTCTAAACCATGTCATCTGCCGTTTAGCAAACTGATGAATAGCAATAGCTAACTTTTCCACCATTTCTTCATAGCCTAACTCTCCAAGCACATATCGGGTTACAAACTTGTACTCCAAACCATAATAAATAAGATCCTCCGACAAAATACCGCTATTAAGTAACCGCTGCACCTCCTCAATCAACCCCTCCTGCAAACGGGTACGCAGGCGAGCATCAATCCGAGCATTACGGGTCTCTCTATCCACATCAATCCCAATATAAAGACATTTTTGAGGAAGAAGCAACTCAGACGTAGTGTTAAACTCCTTTGCCTGGGCAATTTCAATAGCCCTTATCACCCTTTTTTTACTATCAAAATCGCTATTATTATGTGGTGATTCTCCCTTTGCAATCTTAATTTTGGTAAGCATTTCTATTAAATCCTCCATTGATTTAATCTCTAACCGAGCCCTTAATTCATTATTGGGAACCACCTCTTTAAGCTCATAACCCATCGTAGCGGCCTCAATATAAAGTCCTGACCCACCACATATTACAGGAATCATCCCCCTCTCCTTTATACTCTTATAAGCCTTTGAAAAATCTTTCTGATACTCAAAAATATTATACTTCTCTCCGGCATCCACAACATTTATCAAATGACATGGAATTTCTATACTTTCACCCCATCCCCCATCCTCTTTTCCCACTTGCAACCATTTATTCTCTCTGTCCCGATAGCTTTTTATGAACTCCCCCGGATACACAGTATACTCTCCTATATCTTTTCCTGTTCCAATATCCATTCCTCTATAAACCTGTCTGGAATCTGCCGAAATAATCTCTGCTCCCGGCATAAACTGCCCTCCCTCAAACCTTCCCAAACCCATAACAACCTCAACGGCAAACTTGGTTTTACCACTTGCAGTAGGCCCCAATATACATATAGCATCTACCTGCGCAAGGTTATCATGCGTAAAAAGCTCCCGATTAATAAAATTCTCTACCAATTTCATTATTTTTAATAATTATATGCAAATGTAACTATTACAGTGTAATGAAAGAACAATTTTATTAGAATGATTTGCATTAGATGCTATTTTGTTTTCTTAAAAACAGGCTCAAAATTCAGCCAAAATAAATTTGGAAAAATCAATATCTGTGGGATGGACCAGATGAATGAACAGATAAAAATATTCAAGTTTAAATATACTGAGAAGATCAATAATATAAAAATAATTTTTATGTATTTTCCCCGATATTAATCGTATATTTATATTACTTTTGCAAATTCTAAAGACAGAAAACAAAAGGAGCAGATATGCCAAAAGCAAAGAGTAAAATAGAGATTAGAAACAAGCGGGCAAGTTTTGAATATGAATTTCTTGATACCTACACGGCAGGAATTGTACTGTGCGGAACAGAGATAAAATCGATTCGCGCAGGCAAAGCCTCCATTGTAGAAAGCTATTGCTATTTTGCAAATAACGAGTTGTATGTAAAAAACATGAACATCTCCGAATACTTCTGGGGCAATCTTAACAACCACGATCCGCGTCAGGATCGCAAATTGTTGCTCACCAAAAAGGAACTTCACAAACTCCGACGCGCCACCAAAGAAAAAGGTCTCACCATTGTTGCCACCCGCATGTTTATTGCCCAAAACGGCTACGCCAAACTAAACATAGCACTGGCAAAAGGAAAAAAAGAATACGACAAACGCAACTCCATAAAAGAAAAAGACGTACGCAGAGATATGGACAGGGGGGGATATTAGCAAACTATTTGCCTTTCCTCTTATTAGAAGCCGGCTCTGTAATTGTAGCAGGAGTTTTAATAATAAAGCTCCTTATTATTAAGAAGATACCCAATAACACAAATGGAATACTCAGCCATTGCCCCATGTTTAAGACCATCCCTTGCTCAAAACTCACCTGATTTTCTTTCACAAATTCTATAAAGAACCGGGAACCGAAAATACCGATAAAGAAAATACCGATAAGGAGCCCTCTTTTAATTTTATCGAGAAAGAATTTATACAATACCAACAAAATCATTCCGGTAACGAAATAACATAACGCTTCATACAACTGAGTAGGATGTTTGGGAAGTATCTCTCCGCTTCTGGAAAAAATAAAACCCCACGGCATAGAGGTTTCATGCCCGTAAACCTCCGAGTTCATAAGATTACCCAACCGAATAAACATAGAGGCAAAGGCCGTTGCAATGGCCAGCCTATCCAGCAACCACAAATAATCGAAATGATATTTTCGGCCGTATTTATGCACATACCACCACATTCCCAACATAATGGCTATAGAGCCGCCGTGACTGGCAAGCCCCCCTTTCCATACCATAAGAATCTCGGCCGGGTGGGCAAGATAATAGGCCGGTTCATAAAAGAACACATGCCCCAGACGAGATCCCACAAGGGTACACCCCAGTAACGTATACAATAAGGTATCCAGCAGAGTTATAGGGAGTTTCTCCCGTTGGAAAAACCAAATAAACATCTGGTATCCGAGAATGAATCCGGATACAAACAAAATCCCATAATATCGAACATGAACAGGACCTAAATTAAAAATCTCGGGATTAATATCCCAGTTAACAGCAAGTAAACTCATATCTATTATCTTCTAAGTCTGGAAAAAACACTCAGCGGAATAGCCTTTCCAAAGGAATCCCGTAACACCAGTTCGCCGCAGGTAAGTTCGCATCCCGATATCTCTTCCCCCCCCCTCTCCGGCAACAATCCGAAAGAGGTGCGTACAGCAGTATCTGCCAACAAAGCAGAGTAGCCGTTCGAATACAAATTAAGTACCATGAAAGCATCCTTTGGAGCCACAATCTTCGAACACTCGGTAAGAAGTTCAAAAAGCAACTCATCCAGTTTCCATTTCTCCCCATCGGGACCATGCCCGTAAGCCGGAGGATCCAGAATAAGCCCGTTATACACATTGCCCCTCTTGGCCTCCCGTTTTACAAATTTAAGCGCATCCTCAACCACCCAGCGGATGTTGTCCAAACCGCTCATTTCCATATTCCCTTTTGCCCATGTAACTACCTGACGAACAGAATCAAGATGCGTTGTATCAGCCCCCGCAGCCCTGGCCGCAAGCGAGGCAGCCCCGGTATAGGCAAACAGATTCAGTACTTTGGGCCGGGCAGAAGAACCTGTCGCATGAAGAGTATCCGCCCCGTTTTTTATATCGGGACCCAGCCCATTTCTATTTTTAAATATCTCCACCAATTCCTTGCTCTGCTGATAAATAAAATTCCAGTTGGGAGACTGCTCCGGAAATACACCCACATGCTTAAACGAAGTGAGTCCCAGACGCAATTGAAAATCAAGCCCGTTTAATGCATTTCCTTCTTTAGCCGGATTATACCGTATCAACCACTGCTCCGGCATTTTTTTTAACATATTCCACGATCCGCTATCCTCTTTACCCGAGCGGCCGAATCCGGCACCGGTTGTAAACTTTGTATGCGCAAGGTTATTCCATTCTTTATCAGAAAGAGACTTATCCCACAGAGCTTTAGGCTCAGGACGGGCAAGAATATAAGAACCAAAACGTTCCAGTTTCTCAAAGTTGCCGCTATCTATAAGTTCGTAATCTTTCCAGTTCTGAGGCGATTGTAGAAGCATAATTATCTGCTATTTGTTATAAAAATTCAAAGATAGTGCAAAGATTTAAAAAACACGAACCTTAAATTTTTTTTTACTACATTTGTAGCACAAAATAGCAAGAAAATATTCACAATTAAAAAAACAAGGTATGCAACAAAGTATTGAAACTTACAATTTTAGTGGCAAGAAAGCAATCGTGAGAGTAGACTTTAACGTTCCGCTCGACGAGAATTTCCAGATTACGGACGACACCCGTATCAGAGCAGCCATACCTACTCTAAAAAAAGTGTTATCACAAGGAGGTGCCCTTATCTTAATGTCTCACTTAGGACGTCCGAAAGGGGTAACAAACAAATATTCCCTAAAACATATCATTTACCGCATAGAAGAATTGCTTGGGGTAAAAATTAAATTTTCATCAGACTGTATGAAAGCGCAGGAAGATGCTAAAAACCTGAAGCCGGGAGAAGTACTACTCCTTGAAAACCTCCGCTTCTACGCAGAGGAAGAGGGAAAACCTCGCGATCTTGCAGAAGATGCTACAGATGACGTTAAAAAAGCTGCTAAAGCAAAAATTAAAGAGAGCCAGAAAGAGTTTGTAAAAACACTTGCCTCTTATGCAGACTGTTACATTAATGATGCCTTTGGTACAGCGCACCGTGCACACGCTTCTACCGCCCTCATTGCCAAATACTTTCCTAATGACAAAATGTTCGGATACATTATGGAGGGGGAAATTAAAGCCATTGATACCGTTCTTCACGGAGCCAATCACCCCGTAACCGCTATTATAGGTGGGGCAAAAGTCTCTTCCAAAATAGGTATTATAGAGAAACTTTTTGATGCCGTAGATAACATGATTATAGGAGGTGGCATGGTCTTTACCTTTGTAAAAGCTCAGGGTGGCAAAATAGGTAACTCCCTTTGCGAAAACGATCAATTGGATCTTGCCCTGGAAATCATAAAGAAAGCAAAAGACAAAGGGGTAAACCTATATTTCTCCAAAGAGGTAGTCATTGCAGACACTTTCTCCAACGATGCCAACACCCGCATTGTTCACAATTTTGAGATTCCCGACGGCTGGGAAGGTATGGATGCCGCACCGGAAACCCTTAAAGAGTGGGAAAAAGTGCTTCTTTCATCCAAAACCATCCTCTGGAACGGCCCTGTCGGGGTATTTGAAATGCCTAACTTTGCACACGGCACCAACAAAATAGCCAAACTCCTTGCCAAAGTAACCGCAGAAAACGGTGCATTTACCTTGGTAGGCGGCGGAGACTCCGTAGCAGCCGTAACTCAAATGGGCTACGCAGACAAGGTAAGCTATGTCTCAACCGGCGGCGGTGCTATGCTGGAATATTTGGAGGGGATAGAGCTCCCCGGCATTGCAGCCATCCGCGAATAAGAATTTGCCCTAAAAAACACCAAATTATATTTTAGCGTTTTTAGTTATCGCATCGGCTCTATTGCAGACGGTTCCGGTTTGGAAATAAAATAGAGTCCCACAAACAACAGAGCAATAGCGCCGGTTTGCAACCAACTGAAAACATCTTGTCCCAGAATAAGACTGGTAATGGTAGCAACCACAATCAATACATTATTATAAGAGGCCACCACCGTTGCCGGAAGATATTTTAACCCTATTTGCAACAAAAAGAACGACAATACGGTGGGAAAAAGCAACACAAACAATAACACCAACAGCGGTACCCAATGAATGGTTGAATCCAACACGGGGGCATGTAACAAAGAGGCGGTATGAAACGGCCCCCAAGTGAGAACGCTATCCACCACAACCGCAGCAAATGCCGCTCCGGTAAACGACCACTTAAGCATGGTAATACTGTCTACCCGCTCCAGCAATTTTTTACTGTATAACAGATAAAATGCATAAGCAATCGAACTTAAAATTGCCAGCGAATCCCCTAAAACCGGATTAGCAGCCATTTCATGCGGTTTTTTTGCAAACACACTCAGCACCGCACCGCCAACACTAATAGTAAGCCCAACAATCTTATTCCATGCAAAATGCTCCGTCTTATAAATTACCATTCCAATAACAAATGTCCATACCGGCATTAATGATCCCAAAATGGAAACCGATACCGGTGTTGTATACTGCACAGCCGTCAGATAGGCAATCTGAAACACATAAAATCCAAACATTCCAATCAGCAGCAACGGCACAATCTCTTTCATTCCCAACTTTCTATTTTCTACAGCCGGAGCAGAATCCCCTGCTAATTTATCGGGAGATTCTCTTTTTTTCCGCAAAAAAAGATCCACCACCCAAAAAGCAACCGCTCCAAAAAGTACCCGAAACGTTACTCCTGCCAAAGGAGTCATCCAAACCGGCACCAAAAACTTAAGCGCATTCGCATTCAGTCCACTGAATGACTTTGAGACAAACATCGCAAAATGCCCCTCTAATTTCTTATTCATGACTCTCCCTTTTCATCTTATCAATAAACACACAAGCCTCTATTTTGTTGTTTACCGGTAACCGCAAAATAAAAGAGCGGATTTTAAGTAATTGGCAGTTAGCTTTACTTAAAATTCGCTCGGTTATTTTATGAAGTTAATAAACTTCTACAATCTGTAGCAAACGAATCAGACGGTCATTACCTCTTTTTCTTTGAGTACAATTAATTCATCTATTTTTTTATTAAAAGAATCGGTATCTTTCTGAATAACAGCCTCTGCATCTTTGCAAACATCCTCGGGAAGTCCGTCTTTCTGAAACTTCTTATGAGCATCTACAACATCTCTACGAGCATTTCTAATACTTACTTTCGCAACTTCACCCTCAGCCTTTGCCTGTTTTACAAGATCTTTTCTGCGCTCCTCGGTTAAAGCAGGAACATTAATCCGAATGCTTTCGCCGTTATTGGCAGGGGTAAAGCCTAAATTAGCATCCATGATAGCTTTCTCAATTGCAGGGATCAGCTTTTTCTCCCATGGCTGAATGTTAATTGTTTTAGCATCGGGAGTTGTTACACTTGCAACCTGCGGAATGGGGGTAGGAGTGCCGTAATAATCTACCATCACCGTATTAAATATAGCAGGATTTGCTTTTCCGGCTCTAAAATTTTTTAACTCCTCTTCTAAATGCAACACGGCTTTGGTCATTTTCTCTTTCGCCTGTGCAATACAATCTTTTGAAACTTTTATATCCATAATTTTCTTATTTAATATTTCTTCTTAACAATAAGCGACAACCTATTTTGCCAAAGCTTTTTCTATGGCGGCAACAAGCTCCGCAAGTTTCTCCTCGCTGAATCCTATCTCGGCAAGAATAATCTTACCATCTTTCCCTACCAAAAAATTGCGCGGGATAGATTGAGTAGCAAATAATGAGTAGATTTTTCTCCCCGGATCCAACCCCATCGGGAATGTATATCCGGTTGTTTTTCTGAATTTTTCAACAACATCTCGGGCTTCGTCCCTTGAAATTGCCATAAAAACAAAATCTTTCCCTGCAAACTTCTCTACAATATCCTTAGGCAGATACTTCATCTCGTTACGGCACGGTCCGCACCAAGTAGCCCAGAAATTAATCAGCACCACTTTGCCTTTTAAATCATCTGTCTTTATTCTGGAACCATCTATCATCTCTACTTCAAAAGAGGGGACCTGCTCTCCTACCTTTACCAAAGTAGTACTATCTCCCTCT
>JAVWIB010000043.1:0-20925 GCA_036639755.1 Bacteroidales bacterium | reverse complement strand
ATTTATGATATTTTTTACTATAAAAATGGCCGGATAGTATCTTTCCTAAACCTGTTCCAAAAGAACGTGTTAAACCAACAAAAATATCCTCTGGAATTTCATACATAGTTATTTTATTCAAAGGAAAACTCTTACTTCCTATAATAAACCTTATTTCAATCTCATTTTTGGTATTAATTAAAGACTTAATAGGGATAGTTGTCAATATATTAATAAAAATACCTATTAATACAGTAATGGGTATAATAGTACTCCAATTAGCGTTGGATAATAATAGCATAAAGTTACTTTTCATTTTGTTAGATTAAAGAATAAAAGCATTAAAATGGGAGGTAGTATTAATATGGCTACCAATATAGTTTTTGTTGTAGACATGGTGGTGAATTTTCTAAGAACCCGTTTTAATTTGCCCTTTTATCACTCAGTAATTTCATAAAATCAATGAGATACTCCTCTTCCTCTCTGGTGAGGCCAAGATTACCCAGTTCATCTTTATTTACCGTGGCAGGGCATTCTGCAACAGGATATTCATTGCTTACATCTCTTACATTATAAAAATGCACAATGTCATAAAGTGTTTTAAAATATCCGTTATGACCATATGGGGCTGTGTTTTCTATGTTCCTTAAAGATGGGACTCTAAACTTCCCAAGATCTTCTTCCCGATTTGTTGTAGCCTGCAATCCAATGTCTATAAAATTTGCACCTTGCGGATTGTGGGAGGTGTCCAGTTTATAGTACGAATTATTGGGATTCTTTGGAATACCCAGATTATCATACGTATAGTCTGTAAAGATGATTCTCTTTGCTATGGGATCATTCTCCAGAATATGGCATTGTGAGCATAGTCCCTTACCTTTAAATAGTTCATATCCTTTCTCTTGATTTTCAGTCATTTTATAACTGCCGGCCAGATATGCGTCAAACTTGGAACTGTACGGATTCACCTCATCAGATGCCTGATAGGCGGCAAGGGCATTTACTACATCTGCGTAAATCTTCTTAATACCCTCCGTTTTTTTATCTCCGGATAGTTCTGTTTTTCCGTAAATACGGCACAACTCCTTATAATAGGGGGTTTTCATAATTTTCATAACGACCATCTCTTCATTCTCGTTTGCCATCTCTAGTTTATCCAGAAAAGGCATTCCCGCCTGATGAGCAAGGCTATCTGCCCGTCCGTCCCAGAATAACCCTCCAATGTAACTGATTTCCCCGTTTTCTTCTATGCGGGTTAATGGCGGAATATAGGCAGAGTAGGCTATCATCATGGAGTTTCTTTTATTAAAAAGGTTTTTTACCGCCCCTTCTGAGACATCTCGCCCCAGAGTGTCTGTAAAATCTCTTTCAGGCCTGTGGCAAGTGGCACAGGATTGTCCGGGCGGTTCTGATAACGAGTGGTCAAAAAATATAAGTTTTCCCAGTGCCTCTTTTGTAATTGCGGGTTTGGAACAGCACCGCCGGAAACAGAGGCCAAATACGGCTACTGCCAATAGTAAAGTAATTATCCCGATAATTTTTCTCATTAGTTTTTACGTTTAGAAGCTATTTTTAATTTTTATTCCAACTCATCCAACATCTTTTTAATATCAATCGGTTGAACTCTTCCATAGACTTTTTCCCCTATCATGACCACCGGAGCAAGGCCGCAGGCCCCAACGCATCGCAGACAATCCAGAGAAAATTTACCGTCGGGAGTGGTTTCACCCACCTCAATTCCAAGAATACGTTTAAATTCTTCCAGAATCTTTTCCGATCCCCGCACATAACAGGCAGTTCCCATACAAACCGATATGGGATGTTTTCCTTTGGGACTCATGGTAAAAAAGGTATAGAAAGTGACCACTCCGTACACTTTGGAGACTGGGATATTTAACCTTTTTGCAATTTCACGCTGCATTTCTTCGGGTAGAAATCCCATAATATGCTGTGCGGCATGCAGGATGTTGATTAACTCACCGGGATCGTTTCTGTGTTCCTTACAAATGGTATCCAGTTTGCTTATAACGGATTTATGTAATTTTTCAGCCATAATTTTCTTATTTTGATTTATTAAAATAGTGCGTATGCAACAGATGATGAGCTTTTTCACCCAGCGGTTTACCCAGATATTCTTCGTACAATAATTTTATATACGGATTCTCATGTGATTTGCGCAGCGGTTTGTTTTTATCTTCTGTGTATATTGCTGTTGCTCTTGCAGATAGTATTCCGTCTTTCCCATGATGAAGCGGCTGTCCGCCGCCACCTATACATCCTCCCGGACATGCCATAATCTCAATAATATGGTATTCCGATTTTCCGGCCCGTATCTCTTCCAGAAGTTCTCTGGCATTTCCAAGGCCATGGGCAATTCCCACATGCAAGGGAAAGCCGTTCAGATCAATGGTGGCTTTTCTGAGTCCACCAAGGCCCCGTACGGTTTCAAAATCAATTTTTTGCAGTTCTTGTCCGGTATATATTTCATATACCGAGCGGAGTGCGGCTTCCATTACGCCACCCGTTGTACCAAAAATTACGCTGGCTCCGGTGGATGCTCCCATTGGATTGTCAAAATCGCTATCGGGAAGATTCTGAAAATTGATATTGGCTGTTTTTATGAGTTCCGCCAGTTCCCTGGTAGAGAGGGAGTAATCTACATCGGGACTTCCATGAGTTTTAAATTCTTCCCTGTCGCATTCATATTTTTTAGCCAGGCAAGGCATGATGGAGACTACAACCAGGTTTTCTCTTGGTACTCCTGTCTTTTGCGCCCAATAGGTTTTTGCAATGGCTCCAAACATCTGTTGCGGAGAGCGGGCGGTGGATGGTATATTTAATAAATCGGGGAACTGGTGTTCAAAAAAGTTTACCCAGGCAGGGCAGCAGGAGGTGAGGATGGGCAGGCAGACCTTTTTATCTCCTTTTAAGAAAGCAGTGAGTCTGGAAATGATTTCGGAACCCTCTTCCATAATGGTAAGATCGGCTGCAAAATCGGTGTCAAAGACTTTGTAAAATCCAAGTTCACGCAATGCCGAGACCATTTTACCGGTTACCAGAGTTCCCGGTTTTAATCCGAATTCTTCTCCCAGAGCAGCCCTTACGGCAGGGGCGGTTTGTACAATCACCGTTTTTTTAGGGTTGTTTAAATCTTCGAGCAATCGTCCGGTGTGATCATGTTCCGTTAAAGCGCCTACGGGGCATACGGCTACGCATTGTCCGCAATAGGTGCATTCGCTCTCTTTCAGGTTATGATCAAAAGCCGGAGCTATGGTGGTATTAAAACCTCTGCGGACAGCTCCAAGTGCCCCTACGGTTTGTACTTCGTTACAGACACTTTCGCATCTGCGACAGAAAATACATTTATCCATATTCCGCACGATAGAGGCTGTCACCTCTCTTTTGCGCAAAGAAAGTTCGCCTCCGGCAAACGGTGTTTCGGCTATTTTAAATTTAGCAGCAAGTGCTTGCAATTCACAGGACCCCGATTTTTTACAGATCAGACAATCGGTAGGGTGATCGGAGAGAATAAGTTCCGCCACAATCCGACGGGCATTCAGAACCCTAAGCGTGCTGGTGTGTACAACCATATCGGGAACACATTTTGTGGAGCAGGCGGGAGCCAGATTTTTCCTTCCTTCTACCTCCACAACGCAAATACGGCATGAGGCGGGGGTGTTTTTTATGCAGGTTCCCGTTAAGTTAATATGACACAGGGTGGGGATATCAATTCCTACGGTTCTGGCTGCTTCCAGAATGGTGGTTCCGGCAGGAACGGTAGCGGTATGAGTATCTATTTTTAATGTTATATTATTTTTCATACGATTATCATTTTGGCTGGGATATTATTAAGAGACCGTTATAGCATTAAATTTACATCGGGCAAGGCACATTCCGCATTTAATACATTTTTGCGGGAGAATGGTATGAGGTTTTCTGCTCATCCCCTCAATTGCATTGGCCGGACAATGTTTGGCACATGCAGTACAACCGATACATATATCGGGATTAATGTTATAAGACAATAATGCTTTGCATCTTTTTGAGCGGCATTTTTTATCCCGTACATGTTCCAGATATTCATCATAAAAATCGTTCAGGGTAGAGAGTACGGAGTTGGGAGAGGTTTGTCCGAGTCCGCACAAGGCGGTATCTTTTATAACTTTTCCCAGATTCTGCAATCTGTCAAGATCTTTTTCCGTTCCGTGTCCCTCTGTTATTTTGTTTAATATTTCCAGAAGCCGTTTGTTCCCAATTCTGCACGGAGTACATTTTCCGCACGATTCTTCCACAATAAAATCTAAATAAAAACGGGCTACCGACACCATACAGTCGTCTTCGTCCATTACAATCATGCCTCCGGAACCCATCATGGAGCCTACGGCAAGCAGGTTATCAAAATCAATAGGGGTGTCCAGATGTTTATCGGTAAGACATCCGCCCGAAGGGCCTCCGGTCTGCACCGCCTTAAATTTTTTATCTCCTTTTATTCCCCCTCCAATTTCATAAATTACCTCCCGCAGGGTAGTTCCCATAGGAACTTCTATTAATCCTACGTTATTAATCTTGCCTGCCAGAGCAAATACTTTTGTCCCTTTGGATTTTTCCGTTCCAATTGCCGAGAACCATTTGGCTCCGCGGGTGAGAATCACGGGAACGCTTGCCAGAGTCTCTACATTATTTACATTGGTAGGTTTCCCGTGGTATCCGCTCTCTGCCGGGAATGGTGGTTTAATGGTAGGCTCTCCCCGTTTTCCCTCCATAGAGTGAATAAGGGCTGTTTCCTCGCCGCAGACAAATGCTCCGGCTCCGTAACGAATCTCTATGTCAAAATTAAAATCGGTTCCAAAAATGTTCCGACCAAGCAATCCGTATTTTCTTGCCTGCTCAATAGCTATTTTTAACCTGCCGATAGCTAATGGATACTCTGCTCTTATATAAACAAGACCTACAGAGGCTCCTATGGCATATCCGCATATTTCCATTGCCTCAACAATGGAGTTGGGATCGCCCTCCATGATGGAACGATCCATAAATGCTCCGGGGTCTCCCTCATCTGCATTACAAACTACATACTTAACGGCTCCGGGCTGTTTAGCCGCCATTTCCCATTTTAGTCCGGTAGGGAATCCTCCGCCACCGCGTCCCCTTAATCCCGATAATTTCATCTGGTCAACCACCTCCTCCGGCTTTTTTTCAAGTAGACATTGCGCCAGAGCCAGATATCCGTCGCGGGCAATATATTCATCTATGTTTTCGGGATTAATAAATCCACAATTTCTTAATGCAATCCGCATCTGCCGGCGATAAAAATCAATATGTTTAGAATCGCTTACTATTTTCTCGGTGCGGGGATCGCGGTACATCAGCCGGGTAACTTTTCGCCCGGCAAGAATATGTTCATTTACAATTTCATCTACATCATCGGGAGTTACCTGTACATAAAATGTATTATCGGGAATAATCTTTACGATAGGTCCTTTTTCACAGAAGCCAAAGCAACCCGTTGTAATGATATCTACCTTTTTAAGGATAGAGGGATCATTTTGGTCGGTTGCCGCCCGCTTTAACGATAGTAAGAAATCGGATGCGATTCTGGAACTTTCAGAAGCTTTACATCCGGTACCGCCACACAGTAAAATCTGTATAATGGGTGTCCCTTTTTGTAAGCCACAGCTCTCTTCGGTAATTATTTTATTACTATCTTCTCTCACTTTTAAGCGGATGGCCGCTTTTTCTTTAAGCGAAATAAGATCCGATAAAGATTTTATTTTATTAATCATAGCTTGATAAAATTTAGTTGATAAAGTTAAATATTTTTTCCAACAAACCAAACGTCTTCCTTTTTTTATTATTTTTGTAAAAAACAACAATGCTAAAATGGAGAATCTAACAGATATCAAAGAGGCAAAAAAAGCCATAAGGCGGGAAATATCACGAATAAAGAAAACCGTTCCGGCCCAATTAAAACAGGATTTATCAGATATTGTTCTGGCAAAAGTAGAAGAATTGCCGGAATTTAAAAATGCCGGAACCATTCTGCTTTATTATGCTCTTACTGATGAAGTACAAACAGAAATGTTTCTTAAAAAATGGTGCAAGAAAGAGAAACGACTGGTATTACCGGTAGTTGACGGGGAAAACCTAATTCTTAAAGAGTATCTTCCCAACATGGTTGAGCAAGGTTACCAATCTATTTTAGAGCCAACCGGAACGTCTGTCATTCATCCTTCCA
The DNA here is from genome assembly GCA_036639755.1 of Bacteroidales bacterium. Taxonomy (GTDB): domain Bacteria; phylum Bacteroidota; class Bacteroidia; order Bacteroidales; family UBA932; genus Egerieousia. The sequence goes on along the minus strand of JAVWIB010000043.1, from coordinate 14,711 downwards.
AAATTGAACTTGCCATTGTTCCGGGAGTTGCTTTTGATGCTTACTGCAATCGTCTTGGCCGCGGCAAAGGGTTTTACGACAGACTTCTACCGCATATCCACTGTAAAGTAATAGGTCTGGGCTACCATTTTCAAATCGTAGACAAAATCCCTGTAGAATCGTTCGACCGTCCACTGGATATGGTAATAACGGATATTGCGATTTTTTCGTAAGTTTGTACAATTAAAAAATATTGTTCTGTTATTTTTAGGTTATTGGCTGATTAGAAGATGGTAAAAGTACTGATTATAGATGATGAGGCGCAGATACGCAATCTGCTTGCCCGGATAATTTCTTTGGAGGGATATAGTGTATCACAGGCCGATAACTTAAGATCCGCTCATAAACAGTTGCTCTTGCAGAATCCCGATATTGTACTTTGTGATGTATTCCTCTCCGATGGCAATGGTGTCGATTTTGTTGTGCAGATAAAAAATATTCTACCCGAATGCGTGATAATCATGCTCACAGCCCACGGAAATATTGCAGACGGAGTACAGGCAATAAAAAACGGAGCATTTGATTATTTAACAAAAGGAGACGATAACGACCGGATTATCCCGTTGCTTGCCAATGCGGCAGAGAAGATTGCGCTGCAATCCAAAATTGCAAATCTCGAGAAAATGATCAGGAAAGAATACTCCTTTGATTCCATTATCGGGAAATCCAAGCCTCTTCTGATGGCTGTAGAACTAGCCCGTAAAGTGGCAGCTACCGATACTTCTATCCTCCTTACGGGTGAAACAGGAACAGGAAAAGAGGTTTTTGCACAGGCAATTCATGGTGCTGGCAAACGATCTTGCGGGCCGATGGTAGCGGTAAATTGTTCGGCTTTCAGCCGGGAATTACTTGATAGCGAAATGTTCGGCTACAAGGCGGGAGCATTTACAGGGGCGCTGCGAGATAAGAAAGGGGTGTTTGAGCAAGCAGATAAAGGGACCATTTTTTTAGATGAAATAGGGGAAATGCCGTTGGAGTTGCAGTCCAAATTACTTCGGACCTTAGAGAGCGGGGAATTTATGAAGGTGGGAGATTGTATGGCAACCAAAGTAGATGTACGAATTATTGCCGCTACCAACCGAGATCTGAAAGAGAGCATTGCAAAGGGGATGTTCAGGGAAGATCTATATTACAGATTATCGGTGTTTACCATTGAATTGCCTCCTTTATGCAGTCGTTCAGGTGATATTGTGCTGCTGGCACAGAGTTTCATAGATGCTTTTGCTTTAAAAATGGGAAAACCCATTGAGAAAACGGAGCAGCCTTTTTTTGATGCTCTTTTAAAATATAAATGGAACGGAAATATAAGAGAACTTAGAAATACCATAGAACGGAGTATGATTATGGCATCGGGGAATGTACTGAGAGTTTGTGATTTGCCGCTGGAAATACAAATGGCACAGGGGAGTACTCCCAACTTGATGGAGCTGGCGGCTGTTGAAAAGGCTCATATTTGCAAAGTGCTGCATTACACCGGGGGCAATAAAACGGAAACGGCACGGCTCCTTAAGATAGGACTTACAACTTTGTACCGGAAAATTGAAGAGTACGAAATAACGGGTACTCTTTAACTACCTTCCTAACATTATCAAAATGAAAACAGACCCTTTCAAAATGGAAGGGTTTTTTATTGCTCAAAAATGCTATAATCGTACTATACAATGATATAGCATTTCTGGTATTATAATGTATAGATACCGGTCAGACAAGTAAAAAAATCTGATTATGTTTATTTCATTATTAATTCTGAGTGTAGCTGTATTTTGCTACCTGTTATATGTACTTATTCATCCTCAAAAATTTTAATCCTATATGAATAAAGAAATAATTGGTATTGTATTACAAATTACCGTACTGATAGCATTGAGCTATCCTCTTGGATATTACATTGCAAGAGTTTATAAGGGGAAACGTTCGTTGCTGGATTTTCTGACCCCTTTTGAAAATATGTTGTACCGTATTTGCCGGATAGATTCCGGCGAAGATATGAACTGGAAAAGGTTTTTGAAAGTATTACTTACGGTAAATCTATTTTGGTTTATATGGGGGATGGGACTGCTTTTACTTCAGGCCGTATTGCCGTTGAATCCCGACGGAAATCCCGGTCAAAGTTTTCCCCAAGCATTTAATACCTGCATTAGTTTTCTGGTAAACTGCAACTTACAGCACTATAGCGGAGAGAGCGGTGTTACCTATTTTACACAATTATTTGTTATTATGCTTTTTCAGTTTATTACGGCAGCAACCGGAATGGCTGCTTTTGCCGCAATATTAAAGGCAATGGCATCCAAGGGTTCCGGATTGGTTGGAAATTTTTGGGTTTATCTTGTAAAAAGCGTAACCCGTATTTTACTTCCGCTATCTATGATTGTGGCAATCTTGCTTATTCTAAACGGAACACCTATGACATTAGAGGGAAAGCAACATATTGTTACGATGGAGGGACAGGAACAAACCATATCACAAGGTCCGGTTGCCGCTGTAGTTGCCATTAAACAGCTGGGAACAAACGGAGGAGGATTCTTTGGAGCAAACTCCGCACATCCGCTTGAAAACCCAAATTGGCTTACCAATATGATTGAGGTAATCTCTATTTTATTAATCCCGATGGCCTGTATCTGGACTCTAGGTTTTTATCTGAGACGGCGCAAATTTGCTGCATGCATCTTTGGGGTAATGTTACTGGCATATCTGGCTACAATAACCATTGCCGTGCAACAGGAGACACTGGGAAATACGGAAATTGAACAATTGGGTATCTCGCAGCAAACAGGGAACATGGAGGGGAAAGAGAGTCGCATTGGGGCTGCCTATACAGCTTTCTGGGCCATGACAACTACGGCTTCTTCCAACGGATCTGTAAACGGTATGCATGATAGCCTTACTCCCGTTACCGGAATGCTTGCCATGTTGAATATGCAGGTAAATTGTTGGTTTGGAGGGGTAGGCGTAGGGTTTATGAATTATTACATCTTTATTATCATTGCAGTATTTTTGAGCGGACTGATGGTTGGACGTACCCCTGAATTTTTAGGAAAGAAGATTGAAGCAAAAGAGATGAAGATAGCCATTCTGGTTGCGTTATTGCACCCTTTCATTATTCTGTGCGGAACAGCCATTGCCGCTTATCTGGCTACTGAAGATCCACAACTGGCTACAGCATGGCTGAATAATCCGTCTTTTCACGGACTGAGCGAGATGTTGTATGAATTTACCTCGTCAGCCGCCAATAACGGTTCCGGTTTTGAAGGACTTGGAGATAATACCGGATTCTGGAATGTATCTACCGGAATTGTATTGCTTGCAGGGCGTTATCTTCCTATTATAGGACAAATTGCCATAGCAGGATTTCTTGCACAGAAAAAATTTATACCCCAGAGTGTGGGAACTCTTAAGACCGATACCGCAACATTTTCTTTAATGACCTTTGTCGTGATCTTTATTATAGCAGCATTGGCATTCTTTCCTATTTTAACACTGGCTCCCATTGCCGAGTTTTTAACGATGTAATAAAATGAAAAATAATAACGCTTTTATGACCAATAAACAACTGCTTGCTTCTATGAAAGAGGCCGTTGTAAAATTAGATCCCCGCACCATGGTACGCAATCCCATTATGTTTACCGTATTGATTGCTACTTGTGTTATGCTGGTTGTAGCCATTGGTGTTTTATCAGGAAATAAGGGACAGGGATCTTTCGGTTACAATATAACCATATTTATCATTCTGCTGATAACGATTCTGTTTGCCAATTTTGCAGAAGCCATAGCAGAAGCCAGAGGCAAAGCACAGGCGGAAAGCCTTCGCAAAACCAGAGAAGAAACGCCTGCCCGTAAAGTAACGGATGGCAAGGTGACAATAGTTCCAAGCTCACAATTAAGAAAAGGAGATCTCTTTGAATGCTCTGCAGATGATATAATTCCTACAGACGGAGAGATTATAGAGGGACTTGCCTGTATTGACGAAAGTGCCATTACCGGAGAATCGGCCCCTGTTATTAGGGAAGCCGGAGGAGATAAAACATCTGTAACCGGAGGAACAAAAGTATTATCCGATCATATTCTGGTAAAGGTAACGGCAGCATCGGGAGAGAGCTTTCTTGACAAAATGATTGCTTTGGTAGAAGGGGCTTCCAGACAAAAAAGTCCGAACGAGATAGCCCTTACCATCTTACTTGCCGGATTCACCCTCGTGTTTGTGATTGTTTGTGTAACCTTAAAACCGCTTGCCGATTACACCGGTACGGCTGTAACCATTGCATCGCTTGTCTCTTTATTTGTTTGTTTGATTCCCACTACCATAGGAGGATTGCTCTCTGCCATAGGAATAGCGGGAATGGACAGGGCATTGCGTGCCAATGTAATTACAAAATCGGGGAAGGCAGTTGAAACGGCCGGAGATATTGATACCCTTTTACTGGATAAAACGGGAACAATTACCATTGGAAACAGAAAAGCTACCGGCTTTTATCCGTTGAATTCCAATAAGAAACATAAATTTATTGAGGCATGTATTCTTGCCTCTACTTCCGATCAGACCCCGGAGGGAAAATCCATTATAGAACTGGGTAAAAGCATGGGGTTTGAGATAGATTCCACGGTTTTGGTGGGATGCCGCCGGATTGAATTCTCCGCACAAACAAAATGTTCAGGAGTGAAACTACGCAATGGAATAACCATTGTAAAAGGGGCTACGGAGGCTATTCGTTCGCAGGTAGAATTGGCCGGAGAAATATTTCCCCACAGTGCCCGTGATTTATCCGTCAGTATAGCAACGAACGGAGGAACACCTTTGGTGGTGGCTGCGAATGATCAGGTAATAGGGGTGATTGAGCTACAGGATATTATAAAGCCGGGAATAAGGGAACGGTTTGAGAGGTTGCGTAAAATGGGGGTTAAAACGGTGATGGTTACCGGAGATAATGCCCTTACGGCCAAATATATTGCAGATAAAGCAGGAGTGGATGATTTTATAGCGGAGGCAAAACCGGAGGATAAAATGGAATATATTAAACGGGAACAAAATTGCGGGAAACTGGTTGCTATGATGGGTGATGGAACCAATGATGCTCCGGCTCTTGCTCAGGCAGATGTGGGAGTAGCAATGAACAGCGGGACACAGGCCGCTAAAGAGGCCGGCAATATGGTAGACTTGGATAATGATCCAACCAAGCTGATAGAGATTGTAGAGATAGGAAAGCAGTTGTTAATGACCAGAGGAACACTTACCACCTTTAGTATTGCAAATGATGTTGCAAAATATTTTGCCATTGTACCGGCTCTTTTTATGACCTCCATTCCGGCTCTTGCCGTATTAAATATCATGAATCTTTATTCGCCGGAGTCTGCCATCCTTTCTGCCGTTATATTTAATGCATTAATTATTCCGGCTCTTATTCCTCTTGCACTCAAGGGGGTACAGTACAAACCAATAGGAGCGTCTGCATTACTTAGACGCAATCTTCTTATTTACGGAGTAGGTGGTACAATTATCAAATTAATAGATATGGCACTTGCCGCAATACTTTAAGATTATGAAAACGTTTTTAATTTCAATAAAAATCACACTTGTTTTTTGTGTCGTGCTATTTGTTTTTTATGTACTCGTTTTATGTGGATTTTCTGCATTGGTTATGCCGGGCGGGGGAGAGGCACAAGCTGTTTCTGTAAATAATAAAGTGGTTGGCATATCCAACATAGCTCAACAGTTCACCGGTGCAAGCTATTTCTGGCCGCGCCCCTCTGCCGTAAATTATAACGGTAGCGGCTCCGGCGGCAGTAATAAAGGGGTAACCAATAAAGAGTATCTGAAACAGGTCTCTGAGCGTATAGAGAGTTTTTTGCAAGCGCATCCCTATTTGGTTCGTTCTCAGGTTCCGGCAGAGATGGTAACAGCAAGCGGTAGCGGACTTGATCCGCATATTTCCCTTACCTCTGCCATGCTGCAGGCACAACGTATTGCCCAAGCCAGAGGAATGAAGACCGCAGATATTCAAAAAATTATAGAACATGAACAAGAAAATCCTTTTTTGGGGACACCTATTGTAAACGTATTGAAGCTAAATATTGCTCTGGATGAAAAATTCCCCGTGTTTTCAAAACTTTAGACTTAAGAATTTCTATCTTTGGATTTTATAAAACAAACAAACAATCTTAGTTAAGATTACTTACTTATGGAATATCAACGGAGTGTTCAACACTTTTTAAACTTAATTAAAAAGTCTCGCAGAGGACGATTTAAAGTCTATATAGGCATGGTGGCCGGTGTGGGCAAAACATACCGTATGCTGCAGGAGGCTCATCAATTGCAGGAGGAGGGAGTTGATGTTAAAATAGGATATATAGAGACTCACGGGAGAATTGAGACAATGGAACTAACCAAAGGGTTGGTTCATATTCCCCGTAAGAAAATTTTTTATAAAGGGAAAGAGCTGCAGGAAATGAATCTTGATGCGATCCTTAGAGAACGCCCCGAAATAGTAATTGTAGACGAACTGGCCCATACAAATATTGAAGGGGGTAAAAATGAGAAACGCTGGCAGGATGTGATGGATTTGCTGGATGCCGGAATTAATGTAATTAGTGCCGTAAATATTCAGCATATAGAGAGTTTGAACCAGGAAGTGGAGAGTATTACCGGAGTAGAAATATCGGAACGGGTTCCGGATAGCGTACTGGTAATGGCAGATGAGGTGGTGAATCTGGATCTTACTGCCGATGAACTGATTGCACGGCTTAAGAGCGGTAAAATTTATCATCCCGATAAAATTGCAATTGCGTTGGAAAACTTCTTTAAGTCTGATAATATCCTGCAATTAAGGGAGCTGGCACTTAAAGAGGTGGCACTTCGTGTAGAGAAAAAAATTGAAAGCGAAGTAATCCAGAATATAGGGGTGAGGCATGAACGCTTTATGGCCTGCATCAGTAGTAATGATAAAGGACCAAGGAAAATTATAAGGAAAGTAGCTCGTCTTGCAACACGTTACAATACAGGATTTTCTGTGTTATACGTAAGAACACCGGATGAAAATCCAGACAAGATAAATTTAGCATCGCAACGCTATTTAATTAATAATTTTAAACTTGCTACGGAACTTCGGGGGGAAATTATTCAACTTGAAGCACCGGATGTCATAACGGGAATTATTCATGCCTGTGACGTGTATAAAATAAGTACGGTATGCATTGGAAAACCACAAATCAAAGTATGGAATATTATTATTGCCGCTTTCCGTTACAGACATCTTTTTAACTCACTTTCAAAATCAAATATAGATCTTATTATCCTTTCTTAACGATCATACACAAAAAAAGAAATTATAATTGCATGAAAATAAAAAGCAAATTAACCTATTCGATAGGTTCTTTATTAATTGTTATCATTTTACTGGGGTTGTTATCTGCACGTAATATTAAGCAGATGAAGCGTGATACTGAGAATATTCTGGCCAATAATTATAATTCGGTAAAATATGCGCAACAGATGCAGGCAGCTCTCAATATATTCCATAAAGACACAACTGCCCTGAATACATTCATGAGAAGTTTGCAACTGCAAAAAGAAAACATAACAGAACCGTATGAGAAGGAGGCTACGGAGGAGTTAATCAGAGAGTTTATGGTTTTTAGACAAAACCCCGATCAGAGGAATTTTGTTGCCATGAGTGAGATACTAAACCGAATTGTTTTGCTGAATATTTCCGTAATTTCAAATAAAGCGGCCGTAGCCAACAAGACCGCTAATCAATCTCTGATCTTGATTATTGTAGTTGCCTCGCTAAGTGCAATTGTGGCAATGCTCATGTTAATCAGGTTTCCCAGATCGTTTACCCGTCCCATAAAAGAGCTGATTGAGGGTATTGTGGAAATATCCAATCATAATTATGACAACCGGCTGAATTTTAGTTCCAAATCGGAATTTGAGCAAGTGGCCCTCTCTTTTAATCGTATGGCAGAGGAGCTTGCTGTATTTCAAAAAAGCAGCATGGCTAAGATTATTACTACAAAAAGGTATCTGGAGATTATTATTAACTCCATTGGGGAGCCTATTATAGGATTGGATAGTAATAAAACGGTTTTATTTGTAAACAATGCTGCCTCCTCCATCTTAAATTTGCAGGCAGAAAAAATGATTAATCAATCTGCGTTGGATCTTTCATTACATAATGATTTATTCAGAAGATTAATACGGGGTTTGGAGAAGAATGAAACTGATAACGAGCCGCTTAAAATTTATTCTAATAATAAAGAGAGTTATTTTGAAGTACATTATGTATTGCCGGCCGAACATCAGGGATCTGTAATCATTCTCAATAATATTACCAAATTTAAAGAGTTGGATAATGCCAAAACCAATTTTATATCTACTATTTCGCATGAACTTAAAACCCCTATTTCTGCTATTCTGATGAGCCTTAAGCTACTTGAAGATAAACGGGTAGGAGAGATGAATCCGGAGCAACGGGCACTTTCTACGAGTATAAAAGAGAGTAGCGACAGATTGCTCAGTATTACGGGGGAATTATTAAAAATGACACAAGTAGAAGCCGGGGTTTTGCAATTAATCCCTAAAGTTACAAAGCCTATTGAGTTAATTAATTATGCCCTGAATGCAACCCGGATTCTTGCCGAAAAATTCGGATGCAATATTGAGGTAGAATATCCTAATAAAATTTCTAAGTTATTCATAGATAGCGAGAAAATTGCATGGGTAGTAACCAATCTCTTATCCAATGCCATCCATTATTCCAGTGAAAATGCCCGAATTATTATTGGGGCCCGGCAAATTGATAAGGTGGTGGAGATTTATATCAAAGATTTTGGAAAGGGGATCGATCCCCGTTATCATAAAAGTATTTTTGACCGCTATTTCCGTGTTCCCGGAACCAAGATACAAGGGAGCGGACTGGGGCTTGCTATCTCCAAAGATTTTCTGGAAGCTCACGGGGGAAGCATACGGGTTGAGAGTGAGGTTGGAAAAGGAAGCTGCTTTATTGCGTCATTAAATATACCGTAATTTACAGATTAATATCCCAATGCAGATCTTCAATTCTCTCTATTCTGTTTTTTATGATATGCCGGGCCATCTCTCCGCGGGCCATTTTGGTATAAACAACAATGGTTGTGGGTTTGCCGTCTTTCCATGTTCTAAATTGGGGGGAAATCACCTGTACTTGCTGTCTCCACTTGCAAGGTTGCATAGGATGCCTCCCGATAATTTAACATCTTCTATTAAAATATCGGTGAGGCGGCTGCGCCAGAACTCAAACATAGAGATTCCGCCGTATTGGGGCAGCACGGTATTTCCCTCCATCCGGTATGGATGGATTTTATCCAACGGACGCAATAACCCGTAAGCAAAAGAGGTTATTCTAAGATGATTATGGGCATACACAAAATCCTGTTCCGTAAAATCATCGGGATGTAGCTTTTTAAAAACAAGCCCGGAATAGGAGAGAATGGCCTCCAAGGGATGATAATCTTCTCTGCTAAAATATTTGTATCGTATCCTGTTTTCCTCCGCAATTTTGGAATTTACTTTTAGAATTTTCTGCAACTCTTCCTTGCTGTATTCTGCCATTTGTGCGGCAATTTCCTCCGCCTGTTTTTTAAAAAGAGGTTGGGTAGAAAACGGTACTTTGCATTTGGATGTGCACTGCATTGTTTTGGCACAAGATAAAAGAAGAAGCATATGATTCGTTTTTTATAATTTTTTTTCACTTTGCATGGATTTCCCACTCGGCATAAATATCATCTATTTATTATGTTTTTTGTAATATTTGTATAATTCAAACCAGATCATTGTACTCATACCTATAAGTGCGGAGATGATCACCTCCAAAATAGAAACGGGGGAGAACTGGAACAGACGTAGTAAGAACGGGATATTTAATATAAGAGCAATAAACAAGATGGCTCCGCCTGCAACCCATTTTACGGTTGGATTAGAGGTTCTGAGGATGGTAAAAATGGATTCATGCCAGGAGCGGTTGGTAAGGATAGTTGCTATGTTGGCCACTATAAGGGCAATAAAAGTCATAGCCCGTACCTCCCCGGTACTATATCCCAGTTCTAAAGTGACAAAATAGATAGCAAGGGTAGCCAAAAGAATCCATACCCCCTGAAAACAACCAATAAACATTTTTCCGGCTCCAAAGAACGGTTCGTTCATACTGCGGGGCGGACGGGACATCACATTTTTCTCAGCCCTTTCCGCTTCAAAAATAATAGAGCATGATGGGTCTATAATCAGCTCCATAAACACCACATGTACAGGCCATAAGATAAGTGGAAAATCGGCAAAAAATACTGGTATGAGTGATAATCCGGCAATGGGAACATGAATTGCAAAAATATATCCGAGTGCTTTCTGAAGATTATCAAAGATTCGCCGTCCCATTTTTACAGCAGCCACAATGGATCCAAAGTTATCATCCATAAGTACAAGGGCGGAGGCTTCACGGGCTACGTCTGTCCCTTTTTCACCCATGGCAATTCCTATATTGGCAGCTTTTAATGCAGGAGCATCATTTACTCCGTCTCCGGTCATTGCAACAATCTCGTTATTACGCTTTAAGGCATTTACAATCTTTAGTTTTTGTTCCGGAATTACACGGGCAAAAACATCCGTTGTTTTAATTCTCAAACTTAACTCGTCCTCACTCATTCCGGCAAGTTCCGGCCCGGTAATGCAATTATTATAATTGGTGAGCCCTATTTCACGAGCAATATTCTGCGCTGTTACAGGATAATCTCCGGTAATCATAATCACACGGATTCCGGCTTTGTGACACTCTGCAACGGCGGCCGGAACCTGTTCGCGAATAGGATCGGAGAGCCCTATAAGCCCAATAAACTCAAAATCAAAATCGTGCTGTATCTCCGGCAAAACTTCACCATGTATATTTGATTTTGCAACTCCCAGCACACGTAACCCCTCGGATGCCATTTTTTGTACGGCAGATGAGTATCCCGATATTTCATCGGGAGACAAGTGGCACAGATCAAAAATTGCCTCCGGAGCCCCTTTTGCAGCTATGACACGCTCATCGCTCCCCTTATTGAGGAATACACGGGACATGGCAAGCAATTCTCTGGAGAGAGAATACTCCTTTATCATTTCCCAACTGGAGTGAATATGTTCTGTATTTTGAAGGAATGTATCGCCCATTTTATTAATGGCTTTCTCCATAGGATCAAACGGATTGGTCTGGCTGGAAAGGATACCGTACTCAATAATATCATGATATTCTTCCGGAAACTCCTGCGAATTTTTGGATGCCCAGAAATTTTGTTTATTATAAAGTTTTGTAACCACCATTTTATTTTCTGTAAGCGTACCGGTTTTATCGGTGCATAAAATAGTTGCAGAGCCCAATGTCTCTATAGCAGAAGGGGTTCTTGTAAGGACGTTCTTTTTGGAGATCCGCCATGCACCTATCGCCATAAAAATGGTAAGAACAACCGGAAATTCCTCCGGAAGCATTGCCATTGCCAAAGTAATTCCGGCCAGAAAACCCTGTAATAAATCTCCGCGAGTAACAGTATAAATGGTTATAACAGAAATACATAAAATAGCCCCTATCATCGTAAGCTGCTTCACCAGTTTCCCAATTTCTGATTTTAATTTGGTAGGAGACTGCTCAACCTCCTCCAGTGCTTTCCCAATTTTACCAATCTGGGTATTCATCCCCGTATGGGTAACCCTTGCCAGACCATTGCCTTGCACCACCATAGAGCCGGAATAAACAAACGGAAGATCATCTCCTCCCGGTTGCATTGTATCTTCTTCACCACGCCAGTCATGCTTTCTTACCGGCACCGATTCTCCGGTTAATAACGATTCATCTACCAACAGACTTACACATTTAAGAACCGTAGCATCTGCCGGAACCCGGTCACCCTCCTGCAACACCAGAATATCTCCGCAAACCACCTCACGTCCCGGAATCCTCACCTCATTGCCATCTCTTATCACTAATGCACGGGGGCTTGCCAGATCTTTTAATGCCTCCAGTGCCTTCTCGCTTTTACGCTCCTGATAAAACTCTATTCCCATTATCACAAACACAAAACCAAGAAGCATAACCCCCTCCTGAATATCACCCAACACCATATATAATGAACCGCAAGCCACTAATAGCAAAAACATCGGTTCCTTAATCACACCCAATATAATAGAGAGGAAGTTTTTTGATTTTCCCCCTTGTAATTCATTATAACCATCTTTTTGTAATCTCTCTCCGGCCTGCTGTTGCGTAAGACCCTTATCCGTTAACTTTTCCATTTTATTTTACTTTACTTTATTTGAATCCAGAACTTTATTCAATAACCTTACAAACTCCTGTTGCTCATTCGCACTCAGGCTCTTTGCAATGAATCCCGACATATATTCATGAGCAAAATCATGACGTTGGTTAATTTGTTTCCCCACCTCCGTTAAATGAATGTGCGTTGTCCTTCTGTCTGCATCCGATTGTGTTTTATAAATACACCCTTTGGTAATTAATCGCTCAATAACCACCGTCACCGATGGCTTTTTAAGCCCCAGTACCGCAGATAATTCGGTTAAATTGGGGTTATCCAGCTCATTAATAGTTTCCAGATAATTTAATTGAGTAGATGTTAAATCTTTTACATCACATAAATCCTTGGCTTTACCTTCCGCATTGGAGATAAGACGTGAAAAACGGGTAATCCCAATTTTTATTTGATCGTTCATGATTGTTTGATAATTTTGTACAAATATAATTAGTTAGTTCTAACTAACAAAAAAAACAGGAGCTCTTAAACAATAAAAAACGCAAGGATGAAGATATCGGAATGAATACCGGGCAAAAAAGGAGAGGCAGAACCGGTTTTTGGTACCAAAAATTTATAAAATTTATAAAAACAGCTATTGTAAATTATAATATTTTCTTACCTTTGAAAAAATAGAAAACAACTCGATGCTACTGCCATTAGCCATATCATATATGTTGCCATTGCAAGATCCGGTACTTAAATTCCTTATTATTCTTGCAATTATTTTAGCAGCACCACTTATTCTCAATAGATTTAAAATACCTCATTTGCTGGGACTTATTATTGCCGGCGCAATAATAGGGCCACATGGGTTTAATCTTGTGTTGCGCGACAGCAGCATTATATTATCGGGAACGGCAGGGCTACTCTATATTATGTTTCTGGCCGGAATGGAGATTGATATGGGCGATTTTAAGAAAAACAGCTGGCGCAGCCTTACTTTTGGTATGTACACATTTATTATACCAATGGCACTTGGAACCGTTGTAGGATTGTATGTGCTGAATTTCTCGCTCCATACATCCATTCTTCTGGCCAGTATGTTTGCCTCGCACACCCTTATAGCATATCCAATAATCAGTAAATTTGGAGTAGCAAAAGATAAAGCGGTTAGCATAGCAGTAGGGGGAACCATGATCACCGATACTTTGTCACTGCTGGTCTTAACAGCCATTGTAGGGATTGCAACGGGACAGACCGGAGATCATTTCTGGAGCAAACTTGGGCTCTCCGTCGTATTGTTTGCCCTCTCGGTCATTGTTCTGTTTCCGTTTATTGCCAGATGGTTTTTTAAACGGGTACAAGATAGCATTTCGCAATATATTTTTGTACTTTCTATGGTTTTTCTGGGAGCTTTCATGGCACAACTTGCAGGAATGGAAGCAATTATAGGTTCATTCCTTGCCGGGCTGGCTCTTAATAAACTCATTCCCCGCACCTCTCCGCTCATGCACAGAGTGGAATTTATAGGGAACTCTATTTTTATCCCATTCTTTTTGATAAGCGTAGGTATGCTGGTAGATTACCGGGCTTTTTTTACAAGTTTTGAGACCATAAAAGTTGGAGCAATTATGATTCTCGTGGCCACTTTTGCAAAATATGCAGCAGCCTGGCTTACACAAAAAACCTTTAAGCTCTCTGCCGATCAACGGCGCATTATTTTTGGACTTAGTAATGCTCAGGCAGCGGCAACTCTGGCCGCAGTAATTGTAGGCTACAATGTAATTTTAGGGACGAATCCCGATGGTTCTCCAATCCGCCTGCTAAACGAAAGTGTCCTTAACGGAACAATCCTAATGATACTGGTAACCTGCACAATGGCCTCATTTTCTGCACAAAAAGGGGCGCACAACATATCGGTTGCCGTACCGCCTGAAAAAGGGGAAGATGAAACCATAAATGCACAAGAGCGTATTTTAATACCCATTAGTAACGAAAACACCGTGGAAGAATTGGTAAATTTAAGCCTTGCCGCAAAATCAAAGAAGAACAATCGTTATCTATACGCCCTGAGTGTCCTTGACAACCAATCTGCTACGGATGAGCAGATTTTAAAAAAATCGCGTAGGATACTGGAAAAAGCAACCATGACAGCCGCTGCCACAGATACCAGAATGCAGGAATTGCTCCGTTATGATCTTAACGTAAGCAATGCTGTTTTAGGAATTATTCTGGAAAATGAAATTACGGATCTCGTATTAGGAATGAGTAAAGAGAGGGGCCTTACCGCCTCGTTTATGGGACACGTAACAGATGGAATCGTAAGTCATAGTGATGTTACTACCCTAATATATAAACCGGCGCAACCGCTATCTACCATAAAACGCCATATCATTATTATTCCCGATAAAGCCGAGAAAGAGGTTGGA
>JAVWIB010000042.1:3964-21150 GCA_036639755.1 Bacteroidales bacterium | reverse complement strand
GGGACACAAGGATTTTCAGTCCTTTGCTCTACCAACTGAGCTATGGCACCTTTTTTTTAAGAACTTTTCCCGTTTGGGAGGCCGTGGGCGCTCCGTTTTGGGATTGCAAAGATATGCATTATTTTTTATCCTCCAAAAAAAAAGTTCAAAAAAAAGTTATTTTACAATCCATCGAGTTTTTTGCGTAATTTCGCAAGGCAAAAAACGGCTATAAAAGCAACCATATTGCACCAAAATCTATGACACAAGACATCCGGGACAACTCCTGTACAGAACAACGCATCTACGCCAATATTATCCTCCCCGTTAAATTCGGAGGAGATATAACTTACATTGTGCCAAATATTTACAATAGCAATATACAAGAAGGAACACGGGTGAAAGTAGATCTATCCGGAAAAATTTATGACGGCGTAATACACAATGTCCTAAACCATGAGCAGTTAAAAGCGCAACTTTTGCAGCAGACAAAAGAAAAAAATGGAACCAATAAAGAAATCAACTACAAGCCAATCCTCTCCGTAGAAGAGCTCCCCCCTGTTTCAAAAGCAGAAATACGGCTCTGGGAGCAGCTTGCAAGCTACTATCTATGCAGCATTGGCGAGATATTTAAGGCGGCCTACACCTCCATGACGCTCCGGCAAGAGACCGTCAAGCCGCGCAAAACGGTGGCTCATTTTATAGAAAGCATTCATCAGCATCCCGATATAAACTGCCCGCAACTCTCCCCCGCACAGGAAAAAACACACCAAGCCATTCTGGAGCAGACACAACAACATCCGCACAAACCAATTCTGTTAAAGGGTGTTACAGGTTCAGGAAAAACAGAAATATATATCAACCTTGCACAGCGCCAATTGGAACAAGGGCGGAACGTGCTTTATATGGTACCGGAAATTGCCATCAGCAAACAATTACAAAACCGCCTCAAAAAAGTATTCGCAGAGCGGTTGCTCACCTTTCATTCCAAACAAACCGCCTCCGAAAAAGCCCGTATCCATAAAATCCTGACATCTCCATCCCCCGTCCCACCCGTCATCATCCTTGGAACTCGCTCTGCGCTCTTTTTGCCATATCGGGAGTTAGGTCTCATTATCATTGATGAAGAACACGACACCAGCTACAAACAAACCGATCCGGCTCCCCGATATCATGCCCGTGACACCGCCATTATATTAGCTAACATCCATAAATCAAACATATTACTAGGATCTGCCACTCCATCATTTGAAAGCGAATACAACTGCGAAATAGGTCGTTACACAAAAATAGAACTCAACGAAAAATATTACGGAGCCGTAAACCCATACATAGAAATTGTAGACCTCATTTATGCCCGTAAAAGCCGGCAGATGGTGGGTAGTTTCTCGCAAAAACTTATTAATGAAATACGTAAAACAATCACTAACAAC
The DNA here is from genome assembly GCA_036639755.1 of Bacteroidales bacterium. Taxonomy (GTDB): domain Bacteria; phylum Bacteroidota; class Bacteroidia; order Bacteroidales; family UBA932; genus Egerieousia. The sequence continues at coordinate 19,738 of JAVWIB010000042.1, read as the reverse complement.
GGACAAGTACTCATTTTCCGCAACCGCCGCTCCTACTCCCCTATTGTAGAATGCACAGAATGCGGCAGCATCCCCAAATGTCCGCACTGCAACGTCTACCTCAGCTACCACAAATACAACAACACCCTCCGTTGTCACTACTGCGATTACACAGCCCCTTTCAACGGCATCTGCCCCAAATGCGGACTCGATACCCTAAAATACAAAGGAGCCGGCACAGAAAAACTGGAAGAAGAATTAAAAGCCATCTTCCCCGATAAAAATATTGCCCGTTACGACGCAGACATCACAAAAAGCAAAACAGCAGACGAACAGGTTATTAAAGAATTTGCAAACGGCACAACCAATATCCTTATCGGGACCCAAATGATTAGCAAAGGATTTGATTTTGAGCGGCTCAACCTTGTAGCCGTCATGCAGGCCGATACCATTTTAGGCATTCAGGATTTCCGGGCAGACGAACGGGCTATTCAGCTCTTTAATCAGCTCATGGGACGTACCGGACGGCGCGGCATAAGGGGCAAACTCATCATCCAGACCAACCAGAAAGAACATCCGGTTTTCAAACAATTATCGGAGAACCAGCATCTAAGCACAAACCTGTCAAATACACTTATAGCCAACATCTTATCCGAGAGAAAGGAATTTAACTTTGCCCCCTACGTAAGAATGGTAAAAGTAATTGTAAAACATAAAGATCCGCAAAAACTAGACGAGTTATGCGCCAAAATCAGCCATCTCTTCAAACCGGAAACTTCGCCCCAATGGAGCCCAAACAGCACACTCGGCAGCAACATTCCTGCCGGCCCTACCTCCTCTTGCTACCCCTCGGTACCATGCCACGAACTTACCGGCCCGTTTATTCCACCCATCGATAGAATCCGCGGCGAATACCTCAAATGCTTTTACGTAAAATTCTCCCGCGATTCCAACCTCTCGGCCAACAAACAAGCTCTGCTGCAAGCCATCACCACCCTGCACGCCTCCCACTCCGTCATCCTGGACGTAGACCCCTGCTAGCTCACTTAGCGACATAGAAAAAACCGGTCAGATTTATACGTTCGGCAAACCAGATCAAAAAGATGCACTAGGTAACCTAGCGTATCCCTCTCCTACAACTACCCGTATCCCCTGCGGGACAAGTTCAAAGAGAAAGGGAGACGTTCCAACTGCCTCGCCATCAATCTCTATACGGGTTTCGGGCCGGGTCTCAATCTCAATTTTTTTTGCTTGTGTAAAAATGACCTTGGGAATATTATAGATATTGCCGGAATAGAGCAATTTAAAATTTCTGATTACGCGATATTTAGACATCTTCCGGATAATTGTCAGATCCATAAGACCATCATCCACCGTGGCATGCGGAGTTTGCTGCATACCACCGCCATTGTATTTTCCAATTCCAACGGCTCCGGAGAACACCATACCGTCATAAAACAACTTATCATCGGCAACAATTTTAAAATGTTTGGAACGGAAACCAAGAAAGGTATTAAAGGTGCTCCTTAAATAGAGCCAGCGACCGTATTTTCCCTCATCCTTCAGATTATTATATTTCAGATTCACCACAGCGTCATAACCAAGTCCGGCCACATTGGCCATATAACGGGTATGCCGCACCCGGGTCTCATAAAAATCCACCTTCCCGACATCTTGCAGAATAGTCCGTTTTTCAACAATAGAGCGGACGGCAAGCGAATACGTTTTTGAAATCCCATACATCCTTATCCAGTCATTTCCGGTGCCGGCAGGAATCACGGCAAGAGAAATATCGGTGGTAGCAGCCACTTTCTGAATAAAAATACCATTCACAACCTCGTGAATGGTTCCGTCACCTCCAACAGCTACAATATTTCTGAATCCGTCGTTAATAGCTTTAACGGTAAGCTCTACCGCATGATATTTATGTTCTGTAAAAACACAGGTAAACCGTACTCCACTATTATACATTTGATTAGAGATAATCGGCCAGTCTTTTAACCCTCTGCCGCTACCTGCCTTTGGATTTACAATTACCATCCATGCATCATTTCTCATTGTGCTTTGTTTAAAAAGTTGAAAACTTTATAGCATACAAATGTAATAAATTCTGTTTGCTAAAAAAAGATTTCTTATTTTTGCAGATTAAGTTTATGAATTATGGGAAAAGTTATAGCAATAGCCAATCAGAAGGGAGGAGTAGGAAAAACAACTACAGCCATCAACCTTGCCGCATCATTGGCCGTACTTGAAAAGAATACGCTCCTTATAGATGCAGACCCGCAGGCTAACACCACATCGGGACTCAATTTTGACCCGGACTCCAACAATAAAAACACACTCTATGAAGTTCTCATAGGGGAAAAGAATCTGAACGACATTATTCTGAATACCACCATTCCAAACCTTAAGGTAGTTCCGTCTCATATTAATCTGGTAGGTGCAGAAATTGAGATGCTGAACATGGAGGAGAGAGAGGCGGCTATGAAAAAGGCAATAGGGGCCATCAGCGAACAATTCGAATATATTATTATAGACTGTTCTCCGTCTCTGGGACTTATTACCATTAACTCCCTTACGGCAGCAGACTCTGTTGTTATACCGGTACAATGTGAGTTTTTTGCATTGGAAGGGTTGGGGAAATTATTGAACACCATAAAGCTGGTACAGAACAGATTAAATCCGACACTAGCCATAGAGGGATTTCTCCTTACTATGTATGATGCAAGATTAAGATTGGCCAATCAGGTGGTGGACGAAGTTAGGCATCATTTTGGAAGCATGGTTTTCCAGACAATCATTGCCAGAAATGTAAGATTAAGCGAGGCACCAAGTCATGGTAAACCGGTTATATTATATGATGCCCTTTCCAACGGCTCAAGCAATTACCTGAATCTGGCAAAAGAGATTGTAACAAAACACGATACAGCAGAAAAATAAGGAAATAAAATAGCAATGGTAAAGATACAGACCGGGCTCGGAAAAGGATTGGGAGCTCTTATATCAGATGTAAATTCAATACAGCAAAAAGCTTATAAACAGACCAATGAGGCACAACGTCCGTTAGTTTCAATTTCAGAAATCGACATTACACTCATTGAACCCAACCCCTATCAGCCCAGAACCGAGTTTAACCAGGAAGCTATTGAAGAACTTTCAGACTCTATTAAATTACTGGGACTCATCCAGCCTATTACCGTAAGACTTGCCGATGGAAATAAATTCCAGATTATTAGTGGAGAGAGACGGTTCAGGGCCTGCAAACTTGCCGGATTAACAAGCATTCCGGCCTACATTCGTAAAACAGATGATCAGGGGATGCTGGAAATGGCCATTGTAGAAAATATCCAGCGCGAAGATCTTGATTCCATTGAGGTTGCACTCAGTTTCCAACGTTTAATAGAAGAATGTAGCCTTACACAAGAAGCGATGGCAGAACGGGTTGGCAAAAAACGGGCAACTGTTACCAATTACCTGCGCCTGCTCAAACTTCCGGCCGAAATTCAAATTGCAATACGAGCCCAAAAACTCTCCATGGGGCATGCAAAAGTCCTGCTGTCCGTAGAAAATCCAAAAACACAGCTAAAACTTGCCGATCAAATTATAGAACAAGATTTATCGGTGAGGCAGATAGAGGCAAAAGTACAAAAACTTGTGGGCGATAAAAAAGACAAAAGTGAAAAAGACACCATGGAAATCCCCGATACTCATTTCAGAGTCATTGAAATTATCGGGAAATATTTCAACGATAACATTCGAGTAAAAAGGAACCAGAAAGGGGCAGGCGATGTTACCATTCATTTTGCCTCGGATCATGAAATGGAAGCCTTCTTAACAGCACTGGAACAATCTAATCTGTAAGAAGATACACTGTGAAGAAGATACTTTACATATTTACTATTATATGCGCTTGCATCACATTGCCGCAAGAAATTATCTTTGCCCAAATAGATCCGAGCAAACAATTCACAGGTACGACTCCGCCGGGCAGTAATGTAAAAGACCCGAATGCTCCGCCGGAAGAAGAAGAGGTAATCATGTCTACCAAACCATCCTTTACCATAAAAAGATATTTTAAAGCATTGGGGCACAGAGATTCCATGAAAATATCACAGATGAGCATCGGATCGATGATTCTCCCCGGCACTGCTCAGATATACAACCGGCAAGCTTGGAAACTACCCATTGTATACGGAGCAATCGGAGGTTTCATCGGAGGTGCCGTAGCTTGTAACATAAGTTATCAAAAAACAGGCAATGAAAGCACCAAGAGCCTGAGAGGCATCATGATAGCAGGAGCTGCACTATCCTATTGGGGAAGTGTTATGGACGGAGTCATATCCTATAGAGGCAGGGAAAAACCTCTCCCTGCAAGAGCATCCATGTACTCGGCATTGCTCCCCGGTCTGGGACAAGCATACAATGGAGATTACTGGAAAATTCCCATTTTCTATACCGGATTTCTGGTAAGTGGATATTGCTGGAGTTTTAACCAGACTCAATACAAACGATATAAAAATATGTACATAGAAGCCACTGCCGAGAACAGTACCTATAAAGGCGATCTTACCCCGGAAAATATGAAATGGTATAGAGATCAGCACCGTCGGCTACGTGACTACTCCATTATTGCCACAGCTCTTATTTATGTACTGAATATTGTAGATGCCAATGTCTTTGCCCACTTCAGTAATTTTGATGTAAGCGATGATATATCTTTTCATGTAGAACCCGGCATTATAGAACCTATTGCAACCAAACCAGTTATTAATTCGTATTATACTCAGTCCATAGGGCTTAAAATGAATCTTAAATTTTAAAAAATGTATACCAAACCCCTAATCTTAACTCTAGTTACACTACTGCTAACTATCTCTCCTATTGCTGTTTTTTCGCAAGACCACATTAAGGATCAAAAATTAACAAAGAAAGAATTACGCAAAAAGGTAGAGGAGATGTCAAAGGTTATAGACTCTCTTAAAACCATTTTGGACGGAGGGGCCATTGAGCTTGCCGATACATCCAGTTTTGGAGATACACTTAACGTAGGAGATTTCAACTATGAGGGGATGGATCAATTTGAGGGAGTAGAGCCGGGTTCCAACACAGACAGCCTGCTTCATATCTGGTATAAACACAGAAAATTAGAACTAAGTGATCTGGTATCTACGGAATACGATAGCTTAATCCTAGTATCCAACATTCCGGATTCTGTCTACATTGCCAAAATTAAACGGATGAACTCATTCATCCCTATTCCGTATAATAACATTGTACGAAACTACATTATACAATACACGCAGCTATTGCCGGGCTTTGCAAAAAGAGTGCTTGGTGCAAGTGCATATTACCTGCCTCAATTTGAGGAGATATTTGATTACTACGGCCTTCCAAAAGAACTGAAAGCAATGGCAATTATAGAATCGGCATTAAATCCGGTAGCGGTTTCAAGAGCAAATGCAAAAGGAATGTGGCAGTTCATGTATAGAACCGCCCTGCAATATAATTTACAGATTAGCTCTTATGTAGACGAACGTCTGGATCCGATTGCCTCTGCACATGCCGCAGCAAAATATTTGCGTGATTCTTACACCATATTCGGCGACTGGGCCCTTGCAATCTCATCTTACAACTGCGGTGCGGGAAATGTAAACAAAGCCATCAGGCGTGCAGGCTCTAAAGATTTCTGGGCAATTTACCCTTACCTGCCAAAAGAAACAAGAGGCTATGTTCCGGCTTTTGTAGCAGCTTTGTACCTTACCAATTATTATAAAGATTACCAGATTGAACCGGAAGCTGTTATTCAAATGCCTGCGCATATTGATACTTTTAAAATAAAGGAGAATCTCCATTTTGAACAAATATCGGAAAATATCGGAATTTCTGTACAACAACTAAGACAATTGAATCCGCAATATACACAAGATATTGTTCCCGGGAACGAACGTGAGTACATTCTCCGCCTCCCTTATAATTACACCATTCCATTTGTAGATAAAGAGAAAGAAATTTATGCATACAAAGACAGCATTTACTTTAACCCTATCGTTTACAATACATTAAAAGAGAGTAGAAGAACAAGCACAACAGCCGTTGCCAGCAGAAGACACACTGTTCGTAAAGGCGAAACGTTGGGAAAAATAGCATTAAAATATGATGTCTCCGTAGCCAACCTCCGCAAATGGAATAAATTAAGTTCCAGATCCGTACTTCAGATTGGACAGAAACTTAAAATTAACACAGCAGGGACGGTCATGGCAGATAAAACGCCATCGGTAAAATCATCATCGGGATCCGGTAAAAGTTCCGCATCCAAAGCCGGTACAACCACTACCAAAGGCTATACATACTACACCATTAAAAAGGGCGATACCCTTTTAGGCATTGCGCAAAAATATCAGGGAGTAAGCCTTAGCGATCTATTAAAAATCAACGGATTCACTACTAAAACAAAAATATTCCCGGGTAAAAAGATTAAAATTAAAAAGAACTAAAAATAAAACGCCGGTCTTAAAAATTCATTTTTACTCCAAGTTTAATTTTAGAAAGGGGAGCAGGGATCTGAGAATCCTCTCCCCTTTTTATATATTGCACCGTATCCAGTTTTGCATAAACATCCATCCATTGCAACACATTCCACTGCATCAGCAGATACCCTCTGAATCCTGTTCCATACAATAGTTGAGAAGTAAACGAATGCGGCAAATCCGCTTCATACATATACAAACGGGTATCCCATCCATCCGTATTAAAATAGGCCCCCCTCGCCTGCACCCGCAACCTCCCACCCCAAAACTTATAATCTACATCCATCGCCGCATCATACCCAAATTGCACTCTCCTGAGAGCCATCCCCGGCATTTCATTCCCTGCACTCTTTTCCCACTCGTCCTCTTGCGCCCTTTGTTCCCCGGTCACCCCCTTCTCCCTCATCCCCATCCCTGCAATTTCGCCTCTCACTTTTATAGTCAGATTACGACACACATTCCAGCCAAGCACCCCACGCAGCCCCAACTTATTCTTCCGCCCAAAAGAAGAATAACTATCGGCAAACCTCAAATATCCGTTGATTCTCTCCCCCAGATACTCCACCTTTACAAACCCTTTAAGAATAGAGGATGATTCCGGAATGTTAAAACGCACCCACGGATAATATGCAAAATCAATATTCCCCGATAACCTGAACAACCGTGATAAAGGATAGGCCATATTCACTGCCACACCGGTTTGATTAGAACAAGAACTAATTGTACTATAAGCATTTGCATGAGCTGCAATATAACTTTTGGAATAACTTCTAAAAAGCACTCCTACCTCCAAATTGTCTATATTAAAAAGTCCCCCCACAAGAGCCGCAAAACTTCCTCCGTAATCCAGAGCCACCTCCCCAAAAAGACGAACTCCATCCAAAACCACATAAAAGTCTGTTGAAAAATTCCCCCATGTCCCATTATACATCTGAAACTTATTATACTCCTGCATCCGTCTCCCGTTCTCCTTATCATACGCATAAGAGGTCCAGCTCGCCCCAACCTTAAATTTCCGAAACCGCACCACAGCATTCACCCCGCCAACCGTCTCATGCATAGACTTTCTAGTCCTATACGAACCAACCGTATTATGCAATCCGCCCGTAAGAACGGACGTATACACCAAATCATTCACATTAGCGTCCAGACTATGATACGAAAACACGGCGGTCATCTCCAGTTCAGTTCCTCTCCTTGCATCTCCCATCTCCTTTCGAACCGTTACCGCTGCCCCTCTTAAAAAATTATTCTCATCAGAAGAAGTATATGGAACAATTGCCGCACCTCGCTTATAAAACCCTACTGGAGAAGAATTTGACATAAGACTAAACGAATTCCACAACGTAAGCCCCTGCCCAAATCTGGCCGAAAAATCCCCTAAAATTAAATAGGTAATCTCCAATCCCTTCTTTCGGCCTAAATACCCGTCGGCACTACCGCCCACTACCTCATCTTTCTCAGGCACATCTCTCTCCGGTACATCTTTCTCAGGCATATCTTTCTCCGGCACACCCTCACCTAGTACACCCTCCCCCTGAACATTCCATTTTGACAAACCTTTCCCCGGTACACCTTTCCCCGGTACACCCTCACCTGGGACACCCTCCCCCTGAACATTCCATTTTGATACACCTTTCCCCGGTACACCTTTCCCCGATTGCCTCTCCCGTTTTCCTCTTCCAAGTTTCAAATCCCTGAACGCCACATGAAAAGAAAAAAAATCCCCCATCGGAATCTTCATAGGACTCAACACCCTCTCCCCGGCATCATTCTCCAAGGTAAATCCAACCTGCACCCGTTCCAGATACTCACACTTATATTTCAATTGCATATAATAAGGAGTCCCCAAATATCGGGAATTCGGTTTTTCCTCCAGTTCCTCCTGATTAATAGGCATATACCACTTCTCCCGCTCCAGCACCCGGTTCCCCTTCAGCAACAAAGTAGAATAACAATCCTTCAAAAAGCTCCCCGATGATTTCATTCTCCCCTGCTTCTCATCCGTCTCAAACACAAAAAATTCCCGCAAAAGCTCCACCAGATAATCATTAAATCCATTCAGTAAAGAGAGTTCCGTCCCCGATAAAATATCGCCATGCTCCTTCCTGTAAGTCAGCAAACTGGTTATTTGAAAATCGGAGAGCAACAACAGCCGCTCCAGATCTCCCCTGCCCGCCTTATTTATATTCAGCGGCCTCTCCAACAACTGCTCAAAATACTCCAAAGCCATCTGCACATCTCCCGTCTCATCCTCCTCAGCCAAATCTTGCGCAAGTTCGGCCAAATACTGCTTCACCCTCCTTAGACGCACATCCCGGTTATCACGTTCAAGATGTTCATCCTGCAAACCACATACATCTTGCAAACCAGACTCATCCTGCAAACCACGTTCATCTCGCAAACCAAGCTCATCATTCACATAACAATCGCCACATATATCAGACCCTTCACAGCCATCACACTCAAAATGTTCATCTTGCAAGCCACGTTCATCCTGCAAGCTAGGCTCATCCTGCAAACCACGTTCATCTCGCAAACCAAGCTCATCCTGCAAACCAGGCTCATCTTGCAAACCACGTTCATCTCGCAAACCAAGCTCATCATTCACATAACAATCGCCACATATATCACACCCTTCACAGCCATCATCACACTCAAGCTGCTCATCCTGCAAACCAAGCTCATCTCGCAAACCAGGCTCATCCTGCAAACCAGACTCATCATTCACATAACAGTCGCCACACTCAACGTGCTCATTCGTCCCATCTCGCACACTCTGCACTTCCCGTCCCCCTTTTCCATACCAATCGGCCTGAGCCTCTGCCCGCACCCAGCTAGCCGCAAAAATAATTCCGGCCAATACCCAATACTTCATTGCCTCCATAACATACTTATCCATTTTGTTTTACGGCTTATGCCGGTAGCAAACATATACAATGCCGGCGTAAAAAAAGAACAAAATTCACAAAACTTACTTTTCCCAAAAAAGTTTTGTTGATTTTAAAATCTGCGCAAAATGATCATGGGAATTTAAACGTTTAAGTATTGTTTTTACTTTCAAATGGGCTATTTTCTATCCGGTAAATTGTTTTATATTTGCATAATTCCTTTTCTACCTTTATCAAACGCTCACTGCAACATGGAAATAATTATATCAAAACAGATCATGCTCAGAGAATGGAGAGCAGAAGATGTAGAATCACTAGCCAAAAACGGTAATAATTCAAAAATATGGCTTATGTTCAGAGATATATTTCCACATCCTTATACAAAAGAATGCGCTATCGATTTCATCAAGAGAGCAGAAACTATGCAGAATGTGTTTGCTATAGTAGTAGATAATAAAGCTGTTGGAAATATCGGTTACTTTCCGCAAAACGATATAGAACGTTTTAACGCTGAAATAGGATACTGGATTGGAGAATCATACTGGGGAAGAGGAATTATGACAAACGTACTTAAAGCAATAACGAATCATATTTTCGCCACGACTGATATGATACGATTATTCGCAACCGTCTTTGAAACCAATCCGGCATCCATGAAAGTTTCTCTTTCGCAGCAAGTTGTATATCCTTAATATTCAGCAATTTCAGTTTCAGCATATTTTCATATCTAAAACTACACATTTACAATATCCTTATTTTCAACCCCATACAACTTGCTGCGAAAGAGCTAACTCACCTTATACTCAAATTGAATCTGTGCCAGCTCTTTATTCGCTTTTGCTATTTTTGAAGCAAGGTCTTCCTTAAACGCAACAAATTTTGCAAAAATAGCTTCATCGCTACTGGCCAGAATCTGAACAGCCAGAATTGCAGCATTCTTAGCTCCGTCCAGAGCAACCGTGGCAACCGGAATACCGGCAGGCATTTGTAAAATTGAAAGGATTGAATCCCAACCATCTACAGAGTTGGAAGATTTAATAGGAACTCCAATAACAGGTAGCGGAGTAGTAGCAGCAATCACTCCGGGAAGATGTGCGGCACCGCCGGCTGCTGCAATAATTACCTTTATACCCCTCTTATGCGCATTTGCAGCAAATTCCGCAACCAGTTCAGGTACTCTGTGCGCCGATAATGCATTGATTTCAAAAGGAATTTGCATATCATTCAAAAACTGGGCAGCTTGTTCCATAACCTTCATATCCGAGGTGCTCCCCATAATAATACTTACTTTAGGTGTCATAATTTATTTTTATTTAGCAAGAACCAAAATTAATACATATTTTTGTATCTTGATGTCATTTATTAAATTATTTAGACAATGGACAGAATAAAACTGCACGACAAGTATTTTAAGCTTTGCATGAGCGCAGAGCAGATCGATCAAGCTATTGATAAAGTAGCGGCACAAATCAATCATGATCTAAAAGATGCGGGGACCCCTATCTTTTTAAGTGTACTGAACGGTTCTTTTATGTTTACAGCAGATCTTATGCGAAAAATAACGGTTCAAAGTGATGTTGTTTTCATTAAACTGGCCTCTTATTCAGGCACAGAATCTACCGGAAAGGTACAACAGATTATGGGGCTCACAAAAAGTGTAAGAGGAAAGACTGTCGTTGTAGTTGAAGACATTGTAGATACAGGCGGAACCATAGAGGAACTCTATAATATATTAAAGGAAGAAGGGGCGGCAGAGATTAAAATCTGCACATTGCTACTCAAACCGGACTCTTATAAAAAGAGTATTAAAATAGATTATCCGGCAATGAGCATTCCCAATGATTTTATTGTAGGTTTTGGGCTGGACTATGATCAGCTGGGGCGGCAATATAAAGACATTTATGTTTTGGACGAAGAATAAATAATACAACACCTATACTAACACTAAAAAATAGCACATGAAATACTACCTTTTATTTGGGCCTCCAGGTGCAGGAAAAGGGACCCAAGCTAAACTAATGGTTGAAAAGTTCAACTTACATCACGTATCAACCGGCGATCTGCTCCGCAAAGAGATTGCAAAAGAAACAGAATTAGGCAAGCTTGCGAAATCAATTATTGATGCGGGCAACTTTGTTGATGATTCAATTGTTGTAAAAATGATAGAGGCTGAAATTAAAAATCATCCAAATGTAAGCGGATTTTTATTTGACGGTTTTCCAAGAACAACCGGTCAGGCAATGATCCTGGATGAGATGCTCCTGAAAAAGGGCAATAGAATAGATAAGGTAATCTCATTTGAAATAGACGATCAGCTCGTTTTTGAGAGAATCCAACACAGGGCCAACATAGAGGGACGGAAAGATGATGCGGAACCAAAAACAATTCAAAACAGAATTAATACGTATCATACTAAAACAGAACCTCTTATTGACTTTTATAAAAAACAGAACAAATATTGTCCAATCCCCGGCAACGGTGCCATTGAGGCAATCTTTGAAGAAGTAACCAAACTCCTGAAATAGGCAGTAACGAAACAATAAGCAGCCTACACCAAAACGCTTTTTTATTTTAAGCAATTAGTGTAAGGCGCAAGGAGCAGATAAAGCGGAGCATACCCTTGTATGTGAGCATTTATCTGGAACGCAGTAACGAAACAATAAGCAGCCTACACCAAAACGCTTTTTTATTTTAAGCAATTAGTGTAAGGCGCAAGGAGCAGATAAAGCGGAGCATACCCTTGTATGTGAGCATTTATCTGGAACGCAGTAACGAAACAATAAGCAGTTTAAAATAAAAAAGATGGCAAATTCCAATTTTGTAGATTATGTAAAGATGTTCCTCGCCTCCGGTAACGGCGGCAATGGTGCCATGCATTTACATAGAGAGAAGTATGTTCCCAAAGGGGGACCTGATGGAGGAGATGGCGGAAGAGGCGGAAATATTATATTACGTGGTAATCCGCAATTTTGGACATTGATACACCTTAAATATAAGAAACATATAAGGGCGGAAGAAGGAGAGGCGGGAAGCGGCGGTTTAAGAACGGGAAAAGAGGGTAAAGATATTTATCTGGATGTTCCGTTGGGAACTGTGGCAAAAGACGCAGAAACCGGAGAGGCTCTTTTTGAAATTACGGAACCGGGGGAGGAGAGAATTATTGTAAAAGGGGGACGAGGAGGATTGGGAAACGCTAATTTTAAAAGTGCGACAAATCAAACTCCCCGATATTCACAACCGGGAGAACTTGGGGTAGAGGGATGGTTTATTCTGGAGCTTAAAATATTGGCAGATGTTGGTTTGGTAGGTTTTCCAAATGCGGGTAAATCTACTTTATTATCAACTGTGTCTGCGGCAAGACCAAAAATTGCGGATTACGCTTTTACAACATTGGAACCAAGTATAGGTATTGTACCGTACTATGATGACAAATCGTTTGTAATGGCGGATATTCCGGGAATTATTGAGGGAGCTAGCGAAGGTAAGGGATTAGGACACAGATTCTTAAGACATATAGAAAGAAATTCGTTATTACTATTTTTAGTTCCGGCAGATAGTAAGGACATTAAAACGGAATATAAGATTTTACTAAACGAACTTAAGAAATTTAATCCGGAGCTTCTTGATAAACAACGTATTCTGGCTATTTCCAAATCAGATATGCTGGATGCGGAGCTCAAAAAAGAGGTTAAAGCACACCTTCCAAGAAAGACCCCCACAATTTTTATCTCATCGGTTGCAAACGACGGGATAAAAGAGCTAAAAGACCTTATATGGAAAATGCTTAACGAATAATGGAGAAAGAAAGAAGTAAAAAAGAGTAAGTGCATACAAACTTTGAGCGAATGGATTCCAACTAGGAACTGCCGCATTGGTAGAAAACCGTTAAGACAGCTCCGGATTGGAAGAGATGAGCCAAAGTTATATTCGTAATAAAAGTCAAACAGTTGCGGATATAATTAAAAAACATATGTTAGAGAGTATAATTGATTTTGATAAACAGTTGCTTTTAGCTATTAATGGCTGGAACAGCTGTTTTTTTGACTCTGTAATGGTTTGCATTACAAATAAATACGCAGGAATACCAATTTATGCATTTCTGCTGTTTCTGATTTTCTATAAAAGGGAATGGAAATCGGCAGTGCTCATGACAGTATCGGTGATTCTTGCATTCGCATTATGCGATTCTTTATCGGTAGCCCTGTTCAAAGATGTATTTCAGCGGATGCGTCCTTGCTATGATCCTAGTACAGAACATCTTGTAAGAATGCTGGAATACAAGGGAGGGCAATACGGTTTTGTATCGAGCCATGCTGCAAATATATTTGGGCTGGCGGCCATTTCATCGTCCTTGCTAAAAAAAAGGTGGTTTACGATTGTAATATTTGCCTGGGCCGTATTTGTAGGATATAGTAGAGTGTATGTGGGGAAACATTTTCCGCTGGATGTAATTTGCGGAGCACTGTTTGGAATGCTGATAGGTTACCTTGTGTATGCCCTGTACAAAAAAGTAAAAGCCAGATATAAGATAAATTAATAGTAGATTCAACAAAAATTAAAATGGTTCCCGATATGCTTTACATTATTGATACATGCACAGATCCGTATTGGAACCTGGCAGCAGAGGAGTATTTATTAAAGGAATTTAATGAACCGGTGTTCCGATTATGGAGAAATGAAAACGCCATTATTGTAGGTCATTACCAAAATACCATTGCTGAAATTGATATCAACTATGTGAAAGAGCATCAGATAAAAGTGGTACGAAGGCTTACCGGAGGCGGGGCTGTTTTTCATGATCTGGGGAACCTTAATTTTACATTTATAGAGGATAAAATACCCGGTGAAGATGCGGCAGCTATGTTCCGCCGCTTTACCGCTCCCATTCTGGAAGCTCTTAACTCATTGGGCGTAAAGGCATATCTGGAAGGTAGAAACGATCTACTGATAGACGGCCGCAAATTTTCAGGCAATGCTGTCTGTATTCATAAAAATCGTATTTTGCAACATGGGACTCTGCTTTTTTCCGCATCAATGGCTAATTTGTCCGCTGCATTAAAATCCCGTCCCGAGAAATTTACCGGAAAATCGGTACAATCCAACAGAAGCCGCGTTACCAATATAAGCGAGCATCTGCAAATAGATCCCAATCATAATATGGATATTACCGCCTTTAAAACATATTTGGGCGATTATATCTGTTCTAAATATCCGCAGGGGATTACTCCATACAATTACTCACGGAAAGATCTTGAAATGATAGGGAAGATGGCAGAGGAAAAATATGCCCTGGATAGTTGGAATTTTGGACAATCTCCAGCCTATAGCTACGGCAAAGTGGCAAAACTGACCGGCGGAGTTGTGGAGGTGTATCTGAATGTAGAGAAAGGCATGATTACCCGTCTGCAAATTTTTGGCGATTATTTCTTTACCAAACCCACCGAGGAATTTGTTCAATCCCTTATCGGGACCCCTCACACCCGCCAAGCTCTGGGGAAAAAAATTGCTGAAACAGACTTGCAGGCCTATTTCAGCAATATATCGTCCGACGAACTTATCGGTATGTTTTTTTAATTTTATTTCCCGGCCCTCTTTTCTTTAATCTTAACAAGTTGTTCTTTAAGGACATCTACACAATCTACAATTGCATCTTCAAATGTAGAAGCGTTTTTATCAATAAAAAGATCTTTGCCGGGCATACATAATCTTAGTTTTACATCTTTATTGGCGGTATCCGGCAGTAGCGTAAGGGTTACTTCAGCTCTGATAATTTCGTCATAAAATTTTTCAAGTTTTCCAACTTTCTTGTCTACAAATTCAAGTAATTTAACATCTGCGTCAAACTTTACCGATTGAACTCTAATATCCATATTAACCTCCTTTTTTTGCTCGTGGATGAGCGGTTATATAAACTTTTTTTAGCTGTTCAAAAGAATTATGGGTATACACCTGTGTGGCTGCCAATGACGAATGGCCAAGAACCTCTTTTATGCTGTTTAGATCAGCCCCACCATTTAGCAGATGAGTTGCAAAAGAGTGCCTGAGCACATGCGGCGATTTCTTTCCACTAAACCCTTTCAAACCCGCCAACTCTTGTTTTACAATACTATTAACAATCTGAACGTATAATGTTTCACCTTTTTTCGTTAAAAAAAATGATTGATTAGGAACGTCCTTAAGTACTAAAATTCTTTGTTGTAAATATACTAAAATATTTTCATATAAAAAAGAAATAATTGGAATTTCTCTCTCCTTGTCCCCTTTTCCCGTAATTCGGAGCACCCTTCTCCCCTGATCAAAACTCTCCACTTTCAGGTTCACAATCTCTGCCCTGCGCATTCCTGTAGTATAAAGCATTAAAAGAATCAGCCGATTTC
>JAVWIB010000042.1:1768-3954 GCA_036639755.1 Bacteroidales bacterium | reverse complement strand
ACCGGGCTGCAACTCGCCGGAAAAATACTCCTCCAAAGCATCTTTCTGATAAAAATCGGGGAGCCGTTTCTTCTCTTTGGGCCTGCAAATTTTCCGAACCGGATTATCCGTCAATAACCCCTTCTTAACCAAATATGTACAAAAACTGCTAATGGCACTCAAAAGCAAATTCTCGGTACGTGCACTTAATCCCCCCTTCATGCCCTCCGCAATATATCCCCTGATATTATTCGGAGTAAGCACTTCCAACTGCTGAGCATGGGTAAGATTGCTTTTCCATAAATGATTGGGAAGCTCATTCTCTTCCGGTGCAAGGATAAACACATAAAACCGTTCAATAGCATTGGCATACAACTGCTGCGTGCGCACAGAATAACGCTTCTGTACACTTATATAATTTATAAAACCGTCCGGCAACCAATTCATACCCTAATAAATTCCATATTAAATTATGTACAAATATACAAAAAAAAAGTGCCGCTAATACTCTTAGCCGCACTCTATATTTATTTTAGAAAAACGTAATTACTCTTCGTTCATCTGAAGATGTTGAACGTAAATAGCTTTTTTAATTTCGTCACGTCTTGCAACAGATCTCTTTACAAAAGTTTTTCTGCCTCTTAACTCGCGAACTGTTCCTGTTTTCTCAAATTTACGTTTGAATTTCTTTAACGCTCTTTCAATATTTTCGCCTTCTTTAATTGGTACTATAATCATGTTAAAACCACCTCCTTTTCTTTAGGACTGCAAAAGTATGTAAACTTTTACGAACTGCCAAATTTTTTTAGAATCTAAATTCAACCCGCTTTTTTTTGTAAAACCAACCAAAAACAGTAAATTTGTAAGATTTCACCATTCAATACTAATTATAATAATAAAAACAATATACACTCATGGATAATTTCAAATCAACAGTTTGCGAAGGAATTCCGGCAAAAATTCCGACAGCAAAACCTTACGATCCATCAATCAATCACGCTCCAAAAAGGAAACAGATACTCGCCACAGAGGAGAAAAAGCTGGCATTAAAAAATGCTCTCCGATATTTTCCTGTAGAACAACATGCAACCCTTGCTCCGGAGTTTGCAAAAGAACTGGAAGACTACGGACGTATTTATATGTACCGATACAGACCCGATTATAAAATTCATGCCCGCTCTATTCAGGATTTTCCGCACAAATGTATACAGGCTGCGGCTATCATGCTTATGTTAAGCAACAATCTGGATTATGCAGTTGCACAACACCCTCACGAACTCATTACTTACGGAGGCAACGGTGCGGCATTCCAGAATTGGGCGCAATACAGGCTGGCAATGAAATACTTATCGGAAATGACAGAAGAACAAACCCTTGTTCTTTACTCCGGCCACCCTATGGGGCTTTTCCCATCTCACAAAGATGCTCCGCGCGTAGTAGTAACAAACGGAATGGTTATTCCTAACTACTCATCACCCGATCATTGGGAGAAATTCAACGCAATGGGAGTTTCTCAATACGGACAAATGACAGCCGGATCGTTTATGTACATAGGGCCTCAGGGCATTGTACACGGCACAACCATTACCGTATTAAATGCTGCCCGCATGCACGGCACTCCGGGCACAAAAGGGAAAGTCTTTGTAAGTTCGGGACTTGGAGGAATGAGCGGAGCGCAACCCAAAGCAGCGGTTATTGCCGGTGTAATTGGCGTTGTTGCGGAGGTAAACGAAAAGGCTATTCAGACCAGATATTCACAAGGTTGGGTAGATGAAGTTCACTCCAATCTGGATGAACTGATTGCCCGCATAGAAAAAGCAAGAAAAGCAGGCGAAGCAGTTTCCCTTGCCTATCACGGCAATATTGTAGACCTTTGGGAACGCCTTGCTAAAGATAACATACACATAGACTTAGGCACCGATCAAACCTCTTTGCACAATCCTTGGGCCGGTGGTTACTACCCTGTAGGCTACTCGTTTGAGGCCAGCAAAAAGATGATGGCAGAAGAACCTGCAAGATTCAAAGAATGCGTACAGGAAAGTTTACGCCGTCAGGTAGAGGCGATTAACAAATTAACAGCCAAGGGAATGTACTTCTTCGATTACGGAAACGCTTTCCTTTTGGAATCATCCCGCGCCGGCGCAGACATCTACAATAAAGGTATGGGTCCCGATAGCTCGGATACCGAAACCACCCGCAAATTCAAA
>JAVWIB010000042.1:0-1758 GCA_036639755.1 Bacteroidales bacterium | reverse complement strand
ATGGGGCCACTCTACTTCGATTACGGCTTTGGCCCGTACAGATGGGTATGTACCTCATCCAAACCGGAAGACCTTGCCTATACCGATCAACTCGCAGCAGATGTTCTGGAAGAGATTATGCACACCGCCCCTGCAGAAATTAAATCACAGCTCGCCGATAATATCCACTGGATTAAAGAGGCCGGCAAAAACAAAATGGTAGTAGGCTCCCAGGCCCGCATCCTGTATGCAGATGCGGAAGGGCGTATAAAGATTGCCCTTGCTATGAATAAAGCCATCCGCGAGGGAAAAGTAAGTGCCCCTATTGTACTGGGACGAGACCATCATGATGTATCGGGAACCGATTCACCTTATCGCGAAACCTCCAACATCTACGACGGCTCCAGCTTTACCGCAGATATGGCCATCCACAACGTAATAGGCGATTCATTCCGCGGAGCAACTTGGGTATCAATCCACAACGGCGGCGGAGTTGGCTGGGGAGAGGTAATCAACGGCGGCTTTGGAATGGTAATTGACGGCTCCGATGACGCAGATCGCAGAATCAAAAACATGCTTCTGTGGGATGTAAACAACGGCATTGCCCGCCGCAGCTGGGCCCGCAACAAAGGGGCCATGTTTGCCATCCAAAGAGAGATGGAACGCACCCCCGGTCTAAAAGTGACCGTTCCTAATATTGCAGATAATACGCTTATTGACAGCATTATAAAATAAAAATCGCACCATTTATTTTATGATATAATAAGCACACGAAGACACCTGAAAATGATATGCGCCCAAAAGTTTTTGTAGACTTTTAGGTGCATATCGTTTTTATACACTTTCCTTTATTTTTATATTTCCATGATTGGGTATAAAAAGGCCAAAAAGCATGCTTTTATACGCCCCCTCTTTTTTTGTCGTTATCTAAGATTTTTTTTTACCTTTGTAAGATATTTGAATCACATAACATCCATTCATATTAAAAACAAAAATATGGCAGAAAAATTATTTGCTGAGTTTCCACCTGTTTCCACCCAAAAATGGGAAGAGGTGATAATCAAAGATTTAAAAGGTGCCGACTACGAGAAAAAACTCGTATGGAAAACCCAGGAAGGCTTTTCCGTTCGCCCTTACTATCGTGCCGAGAATTTATCTAACTTAAAACATTTAGGCGTTGCACCGGGGTGCTTCCCATTTGTTAGGGGCACAAAAGATAATAATGACTGGTTAATCCGTCAGGATTACTGCGCATGGGGCTCTTTTACAGAGGCGAATGCTCAGGCTGTTGACGGCTTAAAGAAAGGTGTTAAATCCGTAGGTTTCTGCATAGACGGCAAAAAAGCCATCGGGGAAGCTGATATGAAAACACTTTTAAAGGGGATTGACCTTGCTAAAGTTGAGGTTAACTTTACAGGTTGCTGCTGCGCCACCGCTGAGATTATTAAATCTTTTATAAGCGTTGCCAAAGCACAGAAGGTAAATTCCGAGGAGCTGAAAGCTTCTTTTGATTTTGATCCGCTAAGAGTTCTGAATCAAACAGGAAACTTCTGCTCCGATAAATCGATGGATCAGCTGAAAGATTGCATTGAGGCTGCTAAAGATTATAAGAGAGTACGTGTTATTGGTGTAGAGGCTTACTCATTTAACGATGCAGGTTCCAATATCTCTCAGGAGTTGGGATTCGGCCTTGCAATGGGTAGCGAATACATGAATAAATTACAGGAACTTGGCCTTTCTGCAGACGATGCGGCAAGACGTATTAAGTTCACTTTCTCC
>JAVWIB010000041.1:0-21850 GCA_036639755.1 Bacteroidales bacterium | reverse complement strand
CTTATTGTTTAGGCTTCGATTTTCGAGTTCTTTTCCTTTTCTTATTTTCATCGAACTGTTTTAAGTTAATTTATATCCAAAGTTAAGCCGTGAAAGTGGGTGGGCATGCTCCGGATTATGCAATGAAGCCATACATAGACATTGCTGACTAAACTAAAGCTAATGCGATGAGTAAGTTTAACCAACTATAAAACTCTCAGCAATGCTGAGATAATTTAAACGATAATTGGATGAAACTGATTATCTTTGCGTTAATTAAAGCATAGTGACATGCACATGGAGAAACAAGAACAATTCGCAGAGGTTCTACATATAATTGATACCGCCCGTTCAAATGCCATTAAATCGGTGAACGCAGAGTTGATAAATGCCTATTGGAATATCGGGGCTTATATTAGCACTGAAATAGCCAATGCTCATTGGGGTGATAAAACGATTGATGAACTATCAATTTTTATTAAGGCTGAGCATCCAACAGCTAAAGGATATGACCGTAGGGGCTTGTATCGTATGAGAAAATTTTACGAAACATATAGCGCAATGGCATTTGTGACAACAGTGTTGTCACAAATACAAGTATCTGAAAGTGAGCAATCTGAAATTGTGACAACACTGTTGTCACAATTTCAGATTATGGATATAAGGGGCTCCATTTTGGCAAAGGTAAGTTGGTCGCACCATTTAGAATTGATTTCATTAAAGAGGGATGAAGAAAGAGAATTTTACCTGCAATTAGCAATCAAAGAAAATTATTCTGTCAGAGAACTCCAGAGACAAATAAATGCCAGTATATTCGAGCGGACAATGCTTGGCAATACTGCTATTTCGGCAACAATAAAAGAGAAGCATCCGCAGGTAACCAATAATTTGAAAGACCTATATATATTTGAATTTCTTGGACTGCCCGAACACCACAGTGAAAACGAATTACAAAAAGGGCTTATCAATCAGATGAAGAATTTTATTCTTGAATTGGGCAAAGACTTTATTTTCATGGGTGAAGAGTATAGAGTTCAGGTTGGGAATAGTGATTTTTATATTGATTTATTGTTTTATCATCGTGGTTTACAATGTCTTATTGCATTCGAATTAAAGGCAGAAAAATTTAAGCCGGAGCATATGGGACAACTGAATTTTTACCTCGAAGCCCTTGATAGAGATATTAAAAAGCCAAATGAGAATCCGAGCATAGGTATTTTGTTATGTAAGTATAAAGACAATGATGTAGTTGAGTATGCCATGAGTCGTTATTTATCACCAACGATGGTATCAGAATATCAAACACAGTTGCCGGATAAAAAACTACTGCAACAAAAATTACAGGAGTTGTTTGAATAATATGGAATTTGCGCAAGAGACTCTTGCCTAAATATAAAGGAGTAATTATGAGTCAGATAACGGACTTTTTACCGCAGCTTCAACAAGTGAATGTAATATACTCCAATTTCATTGAATGTGATGAATTGGAATATAATAACTATCGTAAAGTGGTGGATTTCTACTATGAGAACAAGGATGTGGCGCAATTCGAGAAAATGATACTTGACCTCCTTTTTGAAAAGGAAAAGCAAACCACATCGATCGTATTGCAAAGTATCAGGAGCGAGGTTGAGAAGGATATTAGTATTTACAGGGAAAATATTTTCACTTTTGATGGTGTTGATTCGGAATGTATCAGTGATGATGTACAAACCTACGATCACGACATTGAAAAGCTTGTTGTTGAATCCAATAAACACGGAATGGAGCTTTGCCGAGTCATTAATATAATAGACAGAAAGAGTGAGAACCCCGAAGGTGTTACACATGATGATTTGTGGAATACTTACGAAACGGCTTTGGCTTGCCATCGGGAGATAGTCGGCAAACTGCATGAACTTTAAAATTACTCTTCCGTATAAAATTAAAAACAATTGAGTTCGTGATTTTTTGTCACGAACTCAATCTCTAATGCTGCAAATAATACAGCAATCATCTTTACAATAATTGGCTGCTGTAAAGAGCACAAAATAAACGTAAGAGAGTATCTTAATGATATACTCTCACAGCTACCATACCATAGTAACTCATCTAAAGACCTAAAAAATCTTCTTCCATGGGAATGGATCAAATCTCATCAGGAATCTATACTAAAAGAGTCGGAATAAGTCCAATTGAGATATTATCTCGTCGAAAAGGATATGTAATTACCTAATAGGAAACTAAATCAAAAAAAACATCAGTCGACAAATGTCCAATTGAGGGTCGGAGGTATTATTCTGCTTGTGGCTAAAGGTGGTTGTTCGGATGGTTACCCTCCATCCGCAAAATCATCTCCGCCGAAGGTTTTGCCGATTACTACCTCCGTATGCGTGACCTCTACGACACCCAATTAGAAGCCTACGAACGCCTCGAAGATTTCCACATCGCCATCACAGGCAAACGCAGGTACTCGGAGTTTGATTCGTTTAGGGTATTGTTGGATCGTTCGTTAAGAACGAATAACTGATATTTTTCCGCAAGTTTTGTCTTCCAAATATATTGATTGTCGCAAAAATGTACTATATTTGCGACAGAAAAGACAATCAGTTATGAATATGACGCTTGAAAAGCAAATAATTAGCAGGGTAAAAAAAGCCAAGCGAGGAATGGCATTCTTCGTTGAAGACTTTGTTGCTTATGGCAATAGTAAGGCGTGTGCAAAGGCACTGGAGCGTTTGGTGGTAAGCGAGCAGCTCGTTAGGGTTGGGCGAGGTATTTATGCTTTGCCTAAAAAGAGTAAGCTACTCGGCACATATATTTTACCTACAATAGAGGATATAGCAAAAGATATTGCTCGCAGAGACAAAGCACGTATTGTTCCGACAGGGCTATATGCAATGAATATGCTCGGACTAACTACCCAAGTGCCTCTCAAGTCTGTATATCTAACAGATGGCGCTCCTCGAAAAATAACAATCGGTAATAGAGTTTTGATATTTAAAAAGGCTACTCCAAAGAATCTCAGTGCAAAGGGAGATATTAGTTCTCTTGTAATTCAGGCACTAAAAACTATTGGTAAGGAGAATGTCACAGAGTTTATTGAAACGAGAGTTATTGATTTTTTAAGAAAAGAAAAGTCTGAGAATCTTGCAAATGACATTAGACTTGCTCCTGAGTGGATTAGAAAAATAATAAGAAAAGCACAATGAATTGGTATAAATTACAAGATAACGAAAAGCAAGAGGTATTAGCTGCAGTGTCACAGAATGTGGGATTACCTACATTTGTTATAGAGAAGGACTGGTGGGTTGTACAGACTCTTAGACTTATTACCAAAATGGATATCGCTGACCAACTTGTGTTTAAAGGTGGTACATCACTCAGTAAAGCGTGGGGATTGATAGATAGATTTTCTGAAGATATTGACCTTGCGATTAATCGTGAATTTTTTGGTTTTAGTGGAGATATCTCTCGCACACAGGTTGGTAAGTTAAAAGATGCAGTCCTTCGCTAAGTGAATGAAAACATATCTGCTATTTTGCCAAGTGTATGAGTTGCCCTAATAGGGAGAGGGGGATGGAGCCTAGCTGAAGGATCACGCCATTGGGGTAATGGATCTTGAGGTCGAAAATCTCGGATTGCCGGGATGTGGACTTTTTGGAACGCCGGAACCGGATGGGGGCTAAGGGAGTATCCCGGGATTTTTCTCTTTGCCGGTTGTGATAGTATAGGAAGTTGGTGTAGCTGATTTGCCCTTGATGGCAGAATTGAGAAATATTATTCAGCCCGATGGATTGATATTTGGCGTAGTGGGCACTGTAGTCTTGTTTGCTAACTGACATATTGCTGTGTTTTAAATGAACAGCAAAGGTATAGGCTAGCCCTAAATGAGGCAATATGCCCTACACGGGACGGGTACATGCCAACTGTAACAGCATGCTCCGATTTTTCCACTTTTCGACAGTAGGTACATTATTGATTAACATAGACATATCTGTAAGCTATTATAAAGCAAAGGTACATCTTTTCTTCAAACAAACCGTTCGTTTTCGGACTATTCTATTTTCAAAAGCAGAATATGGAATCTATTTATTCCAAGCCATTACATTTCCGTTTGATGTTTTCATTGATTTATCCCCTGCATAGATTGCAAAACACTGTTCAGGAGTAGCTCCCGATAATTTCGCCCACTTGCTGATACCTTTGAAATAGTCGGAAGAGTATGTTGCTCCCGATTTTATTTCATAGGCATTTTGCTTGCCTGCGACTGTTTGCAGCAAACCAACTTCGTTACCTGTACTATCTCGCCAAAAGGTCAAATTTGGTTCCTCACCTTTATTCAGTGACTCTTTCACAAACTCATTGATTACCAGATTCTCAAATAATCCACCACGTAAAAAGTGGATTGATACCTGTTCGGCACTCTTTATATCTAATAGAGAACATGCCAGACCAGTATCATAGAAATAGAGTTTAGAGCTTTTTACTAATCGTTTCGCATAGTTGTTATGGTTGGGTTTCAGAAGATATACAATATAACTTGCTTCGAGTAGCGATATCCACGCCGTTGCCGTTGATACAGATATTCCACACTCATTTGCTAATCCGGACAAATTCAGCAACTGCCCAATACGACCTGCACAAAGTTTGATGAAGCGAATAAATTTACTCAAATCGCCAATATTTTTCATCAGACGAACATCACGCTCCACATAAGTTTGAATATAGAACGGATAGTAATCCGTTGGAGTAATATTCTTATCATAAAGACGAGGATATGCCCCTTTATATATCTCTTCATCAATCGTTGCAGGCAATATATTACCTGCTTGCATTTCATGGTGCGAGAATGGTAACAAGCTCAATATAGCTGTTCTCCCTGCAAGTGATTGATTAATGCTCTCCATTAACAGGAAATTGTGCGAGCCTGCCAATAGATACATTCCCTCCTTATTCTCCTTATCAACGTGAGTTTGTATGTAGGAAAACAGTTCGGGTACTCGCTGAGCTTCGTCTATAATCGTTTTGTCGGGATAGGTTGCTAAAAATCCTCTTGAGTCTTCTGTTGCAAACAACCTCATATCGGGGTCTTCGAGCGACACATATTGATAAGTGGGAAATGATGTTTTAAGTAAAGTTGATTTACCCGACTGTCTGGGACCCGTCAGGGTCACAATCGGATACTTACTTATCATCTCTAATAACTTGGTTTTTAATATTCTTTCTACCATGACAATTCTGTTTATTGCAAATTTACGATTAAAAAGTGAATTTGCAAATATTTTATCAACAAATTAGTTATTAGATAAATATGAGAGTATCATGTGTATAAAACAAGTAAGGCAGAGCCTTTGAGTTCTAATGAGCAGATAGGTTGCAAATAACTTGACAAACTCAAAAAAACAAGTATCGAAGCCTTTTTTTATCTCTCTACTTGGCTTATACTATCTTAGGTGTTAAGGTAGAAGATAAAAAGTCTCGTATATAAATATGTGCTACCCCCTCGTAAGTATCCTCGAAAGAGCGTTCCCCTGAAACAACTATTTTTGGGTAATTGTCCTTTATTTTTAGAAGGTTGCCAAATTCACGTGCAATTGTTTCTGGTTTTGATGGCTCAACGGAAACTTGCACATAAATGGTTTCATTGCCTCTGGTACAAACAAAATCAATCTCTGCTGTGGCGATTGAACCAACGGTTACTTCATATCCGCAATATCAAAACGCCCCACTTGATGAACAATAAAAGCTGATACCAAAGAATCTGCGTACTCGGATACTTGATTGGGAGCTATATTAACATTCTTATTTTTAAGAAAGTCACTAATGCTTTTGGACGAAAAAAGACTCCCTGTATTGTTTGCCAAAAAGCGAATAAGTTGTTCCAGAAAAGCTGTGTTTCGTATTTTTTTTCTCTCCACTACATCTCGTAGCACAATGGTAGCATAAACGCTACGAATGTATTCCATTACTACAGCTTCATCTAACGGCAGGTGTATCAAATAGGGAAATCCTCCAAAACGATTGTATTTTTCGAGTGAATCATCATCGTTTGGCAGATTGTGAAAATCAAGAAATTCAAGATATGATAGGCTGTAAATACGAAACTCCACATAACGTCCGCCCAACTCATTTGCTAAATCGCTCGAAAACATCTCGGAGTTACTCCCCGTAATATAAATATCATTATTGTCATCAAGAGCCAAAGAACGAATAGACACCTTAAAGTCTTCAATTTCTTGAATCTCATCAATAAAAATATAGTTTCTTCTATCAGCAACTAACCTTTGAGAAATATAGTAGTGTAGCTCTTTATAAGAAGCAATGTCTACAAACTCAATATCCTCTTTGTTGACGTAGATAATATTTGCCTCTTTTTCTTCACTTCGAATCAACTCAATAAGCTGAAAAAGAATATAACTCTTACCTACACGACGATGCCCCACCATTACTTTAACGATAGGGGTCCGCATAAATGGTTTGATGCGTTTGATATATGTATCTCTGCTGTGCAGAATTGTCGGGAACTTCGCCATCACACTTTGTTTATGGTCTCTTTTCATAAAATACAACAAACTTTGATTATGTTATAAATAATCCTTATCTTGATGTCATAATAATCTAAAAATAATTTTTATGAAGAAATTACTAACTTGTCTTTGTGGATTTGTTTTATTGATAACGTGTCGAAGATCAGATGACTCGTCTCTTGGTTAATTAAAGCTAATTTATAGTGCAGATTGTACATTTCTTTGCCTAAGTAAGTGCTAATGTGTTTTAAGGAGAAGTTAAATATTCTCCAATCGTAATATCAGTTCTTAATAAAGTAAAAGAATGATTTAACTTCTTCTTTAAAATTCTACGTATGAAAAATTTATTCTTTGTATATATATTTTACATCAGTTGTTGTCTGTTATCTAGTTGTAAAGATGCATCCCATCCGTTTTGCCCTGAGAGGATTTATTCAATAGATATGATAGAATCTTATAGTCTGGGGTCAATTGGCACGGTTTATCCTTATTCTATTTTACTTGAGAAAGATAAAATATTAATATTGGATGATGGGATGGCTGATATATTAAAAATTATCAATACAAAGGGGGAACTTCTCTTAAAGTTTGGAGACATCGGGCGTGGTCCAGGGGAATTCAATCAAATCACTTCGATAGATTATAATCAAACCGATAGTTGTTTTAGGGTAGGTGTATATGATCAAGGATATAAAAACTATATTGAAATTAATGAAAATAATGCATACAATAAGCTTTGGGAAAGTACATTAGAATTAGATGTTGTTCATAGAATAAACAATTCTCAATTTATTTGTTCGGCATTATATGATTCAACTGCTCTGTATTTATTGGATAATGCCGGTCAAGTCATTGACAAAAGTTTATTATTTCCACCTAAACCTGATGGAATTCCTCTTTTAGCTCACTCTATGGCTTGTAGTGGGATACTTGCTGTAGCAAAAAATGCTGCTTGGTTTGCTCGCAGTGTTGTATATGATGGTGGAATAGACTTATTTAAAATTGAAGGAAATAAAATAATACATAAATGGAGATTTAGTAATTTTGATATGAATTATGGTATCATTAAGAAATATTATAATGTTCCAACGCCTAATGAAAATACGAAGCGAGGCTATCTTTCAATATGTATGGGAGAAGATAAAATATTCGCTTTATATTCTGGGCGACTTGTTACGGCTGCCAACTCATCTGAAGGGAATGAGATACATGTATTTGATTACGATGGCAATCATGTCGCAAAATTAATATCAAATAAACCTCTTACACAGATTGCGGTTAGTGCAGATCAAACAAAATTATTCGGTATAAATAAACAACAAGAAGGGGAGATCATGTTCGTTTGCGATACTATACCTTTCTGTATTAAATAGTTTCTTAATTTTGTAGGGAATATTAAATGATACAGCATGTTAGTATTAAACGACACATTACTGGCTTCGGTTTCGGAACAGGCGAGGGGGAGCGAACGGCTCCGGATGAATTTTAATTTGCATGATAGCCCGGATGCAAAGGCGCAGCGGTTGTTGAATGCGTTGGAACCGGGGACAGTGTTGCCGATTCACCGGCACCGGCATACGTTGGAGGTGTTGGAGAGCGGTTCGGTAATTTTTGAGGTGAAGGATGGACCGTATACGCCGTTGAAAGCGGGGGATGTGTTGTAGATGGAGGAGAGAATAAGAAACTATTTGAGTGAAATTAAATCCTTTATTGATTCTGTTTTGCGGGGGATGGGATATTTTACGTATTTTTGTGTAATTTTTGTCTGATAACCATGAATATGATGCCCCGTTTTTCAATTATGCCTACTGCAATTTTGCGTCTTTATAGGGTATTGCCTAAAAAGTATAAACGTAAATTACTGTTTTCTAGTATTGGCGTTTTCTTAACGGCGTTTGCCGATTTGTTGGGACTGGGTGTGTTGTTGCCCGTGTTGTTGCTGGTGGTTAAGGATGATAGTATTGTGAATAATGTTTATATGCATAGGCTTTATGTGTGGAGCGGCGTTGATCATGTTACTACGTTTATTTATCTGATTTGTGTTGCTATTTTTCTTGTTTCTTTGTTGCGGGTTGTGTTTACAATGGGGTTGCAGTATGTGCAGAATAAGCGTCTTTTTGAGATCTCTAATTATATTTCGCTCCGTTTGTATCGATTTTATCATGGTAAGGGCTTTCTGTATATTAAACATCATAGTAGCTTGCATTTGATTAATCATATTAATGGGGTGGCTCTTAATCTGATACAGGGCTATTTTATCCCTTTTACGGCATTGGCGTGTGAGGTTGTGGTGGTTACTGTTATTTTTATTGGGCTTGTGTTTTTTAATGTGTATGTGTTTATGCTGGTGTTGCTGACATTTATCCCGATATCTGTTTTGTATTACAGATTCTCACGGGATAGGATGCGGTATTACGGGAGGCAGTTGTATGAGTTGAAGCCCTTAAAGGATAAGCTTCTGCAGCAGACTTTTGTTGGGTATAGCGATATGGAGATGAATAATTCGTTTCCGGCTTGTGAGCTGGGTTATAAGCAGTTGCTAAAGAAGCAGAATGATTTATCGGTGAAGAATATATTGTTGCATACCTCGTTGCAGCGGGTGTTGGAGTTGGCTATTATTTGTTCTGTGATTGTCCTTATTGTGGCTACGCAGCTTTTTACATTGCCGTCGCTCGGGATTGTGATAGGGATGTTTGCTCTGGCTGTGTACAGAGTGCTGCCGGGGATTGTAAAGGGGGCCGGATATCTGAACAGTATGCGAAATAATACGTTTGCACTTAGCTTGTTAGATGAGTTGGAGGAGCTGGTGAAGAGTGAGAAATCGGCCGATCTTACAAACTTAGTTCCACAATGTCCGTTGCCGTTTTGCAGGAGTATTAAGATGGATAATCTGTGTTTTTCGTATGAAAAGGGGAAGCCGGTGATTCAAAATTTCTCGTTGGAGATTCTTAAGGGTGATTTTATTGGAATTAAGGGGGAGTCGGGATCGGGTAAATCTACCCTTTTTCATTTGTTCCTTGGGTTTTTAAGGCCGGATTCGGGTGCTGTTTATGTTGATGGTGTTCCTTTGTCTGCCCAAGTTATGGCCGACTGGCGTTCCAAGATAGGGTATGTTTCGCAGCAGTTGTTTATGATGGAGGGGAGTTTGCTGGATAATATTGCAATGGATGTTTTGGGTAAGAATGCAAATAGAGAGCGTGCGTTTGAGGCGTTGCGTTTGGCTTCGCTGGATAAATTTGTGATGGGGTTGCCTAAGGGGATTGATACTCCGGTGGGAGAGGGGGGATGTTTGTTATCGGGAGGCCAGCGGCAACGTTTGGGGATTGCCAGGGCCTTGTATAAGAATGCCGATATTTTGTTGTTTGATGAGGCTACTTCATCGCTGGATCCTGCTACGGAAAAGGCTATTAACGAGGCAATTGTGTATTTGAGAGAAATGCGCTCGGAGCTTACGCTGCTGGTGATTTCCCATAGGCAGGAATCGCTCTCTGTTTGTGGAAAGATTATTGAGTTGTAAGGGGCAATCTGCCCTATATCCTATGGAATGGTTGTTGTTTTTTAAACCCTATTTTAGTGGGGAATCCGGCTCTTTTTTCATATAGTTGTATTCCAAACGGTCTACAAGGCGGGGAAAGAATTTATTGAGCCAGACGGTTATGTTTCCAATTGGGGTGAGGATCATTTGGGATTTCCTGTTTTTGATCCCTTTTACCATACGGCGGGCAACCTCTTGTGCACTCATCATTTTTGCCTCGTCGCGCGGGGTTTCTCCTTGTTTTGAACCGTCTGCGGTAAGGGCTACATTTCTTATATTGGAGGTTGTAAAGCCCGGCGCAAAAATCATAACATGCAGGCCATCGTGCAGATGCTCTATTCGCAGTGTGTCAAGAAATCCGTAAATAGCAAATTTAGAGGCAGAATATCCGGTTCTGGCAGGGAGTCCCTTAAATCCGGCAATGGAAATGACTCCTACTACGGAACCTTTGGTTTTTAGCAGTTGGGGGAGGGCATATTTTGTACAATAAACAGTCCCCCAGAAATTGACATCCATCAGATTTTTAATTACCTGTAAATCCAGATCTCTAAACATGGCACGCATAGAAATCCCTGCGTTATTCACAAGGATATCAATCTTTCCAAAAGCCTCTACTGTTTTGTTAATCAAATTTTTACAATCTTCCTCTTCTTGTACGTTTGTTGCAACAGCCAGAAATTTTTGTTCACCATATTTTGTTTGTAATGAGTGAACCACCTCATTCAATTTTTCCATATTTCTTGCCGCAAGTACCACATCTGCCCCTTTTGCTGCAAACTCCTCTGCCGCTGCAAGTCCAATTCCCGAACTTGCCCCCGTAATAACCACAACTTTATCCTTTAGCATAACTTTCTCTTTTATTTTACCATTAAATTGTTCGTAAAGGAGTCAAATTGCTGCCTTAGCAATTTGACTCCTTTACGGGCAATTTAGTAGATTGCTTTGTCTTGGATGTCGGTGGAACCTTTATACGCCCCTGCCTCCAATTTCTTCTTAATCTCTGCAAACGCATTCAAAGTATATTCCACATGTTCCAGCTCGTGTGCAGCCGTAGGGATAAGTCTATACATGATAACCCCTTTTGGTACTACCGGATAAACGACTACGGAGCAGAATATTTTATATTTCTCACGCAATTCAACAAGAATGTTGGTGGCTTCGGGAACATCGCCCTGCAAGAAAACCGGAGTGATACATGCCTCGGCAACTCCAATATCAAAACCTCTCTCTCTTAGACCGTCTTGCAAAGCACGGGTAATGGTGAAAAGTTTTTTACGGCGGTCGTTGCCTTTTCTTATCATATCCAATCTCTTTAAGCAACCCTCTACAATAGCCATAGGGAGAGATTTTGCATAAATCTGAGAACGAAGGTTGTAACGAAGGTAATTAATAACGCTTGAATCTCCTGCTATAAAACCTCCTATGCATGCCATGGATTTTGCGTAGGCACCAAAATAAAGATCAACCTCTTTCATAACACCGTAGTGTTCGGAAGTACCGCGTCCGTTTGCTCCCATTACGCCAAAGCCGTGGGCATCGTCAATAAGAATGCGGAAATTATATTTCTTTTTCAGTTCAACAATAAGATCCAGACGTCCAAGGCCGCCGGTCATACCGTATACACCCTCTGTAATGAGCAGAATACCTCCGCCGGTTTCTTCGGTTAATTTTATAGCTCTTTGCAATGCTTTCTCGCAACGCTCCATATCATTGTGTGGGTAAACAATTCTTCTGCCCATGTGAAGACGTACACCGTCCATGATGCAGGCATGAGCCTCTGAGTCATAAACAATAACATCGTGACGGGTAACAAGGGCATCAATCGTGGAGATCATTCCCTGATAACCAAAGTTAAAAAGGTAAGCATCTTCTTTACACTCAAATTCAGCAAGTTCTTTCTCCAGTTGTTCGTGAAGAGAGGTGTGGCCGCTCATCATTCTGGCTCCCATAGGGTATGCCAGACCCCATTTGGCAGCAGCTTCAGCATCTACCTTTCTTATCTCGGGGTCATTGGCAAGACCAAGGTAGTTATTGAATGTCCATGTAAGTACTTTGGTTCCATGAAAATTCATATAAGGCCCTATTTCACCTTCCAGTTTAGGGAACATAAAATACCCGTGAGCTCTTTTTCTGTATTGGCCCAGGGGACCTCCCTCGTCCTGCTTGATTCTGTCAAAAATATCCATATCAGATTTAATATTTAGTTTTATAAATTTCTATTTATTCATGCTTGATCGCAAATTTTATGTGTAGCGGATTTTCCGTCCAAGCCGTAAGATGGTTGTTTTCTTTATTTTGTTAAGGATACATAATTTACTTACCGGCACTCCGGTCTTAATAGCAATCCTCCCAAGGGTATCCCCTCTTTTTACAGTCCAGTATCTTATTTTATCAATCTCTTTTTTATAGGCAAAATTCTTCGCCGATAATAAAAAGACATTGCTTTTAACGGAGTGGCTGCTAAAGTCAATCAAATCCCGCGGGTTAAGCGGGTTTCCAAGATACCTTACCTCAAAATGAAGATGATATCCGGTGGAACGTCCGGTATTTCCCCCCATGCCAATTGGTTCCCCCGCTGTAAGCGGCATATCATTATGTACCATAATCTTATCCAGATGCCCGTACAATGTTTCCAGTCCGTTGTTGTGTCTTACAACCACAAAATAACCATATCCCCGGTCCCGTCTGGTAATTCTTACCGTTCCGTCAAAGGCACATTTTACCGTATCTCCTTTGTGGACTTTAAGATCAATGCCGTAATGGTATCTCCACCGTCTGAATCCCCAGTCGGAAGTGACATATTTTGCAGATGGGGGGCAATACCTGCTCACATCAATCTTTACTGTGTCTTTCATGCTTACCAGGGAAGTCTGATAGGGATTAATGGCCATATTGTTCCATATATCGTATTCCTGTGGCATATCTGAGAAATCTGAATAGATAATTTCATCAAATATAGCCGGAATATTTTTGGGCATTTGGAATAAGATGCTCTCTATGCTTTGGATAGGCTTTTTGTTAAAGACAAGTCCTTTATAATCAACTGTTTTAATATTGGCGGAACGGGACACGCAATCAGCCTTTATTCCAATTAAAAAGAATAGAATAAAGGCAATAAGGATTTTTGCGTGCTTGCGTTTATGCATCAATATTGGCGTATTTTGCGTGTTGTTCAATAAATTCTCGTCTTGGCGGTACGTCGTCGCCCATTAGCATAGAGAAAATTCTGTCGGCCTCTGCCGCATTCTCTATGGTAATCTGCCGTAGCAAACGATTCGCCGGGCTCATGGTTGTATCCCATAACTGCTCTGCGTTCATCTCTCCAAGACCTTTGTACCGTTGAATATGAATTCCTTTTTCAGTACCACCTGTAAGCTCTTGAACAATAGCTTTCCGCTCATCTTCTGTCCAGCAATATCTCTCTGTTTTACCTTTTTTAACAAGGTAGAGAGGAGGGGTGGCACAATACACGTAGCCGTTTTTAATAAGATCAACCATGTGGCGGAAGAAGAATGTTAGAATAAGGGTGGCAATGTGGCTTCCGTCCACATCGGCATCGGTCATGATAATTACTTTATGATAGCGTAATTTACTAAGATTAAGCATTTTGCTATCTTCTTCCGTTCCAACCGTAACACCCAAAGCGGTATAAATATTTCGAATTTGTTCGCTCTCAAATATTCTGTGCTCCATAGCTTTCTCAACATTCAGGATTTTACCCCTTAACGGAAGAATTGCCTGGAATGCTCTGTCTCGTCCCCCTTTGGCCGTACCACCTGCGGAATCTCCTTCCACAAGGAATAGCTCGCATTTCTGGGGATCTCTATCAGAACAGTCGGCAAGTTTCCCGGGTAATCCGGCTCCCGACATCACGGTCTTTCTTTGCACCATTTCTCTCGCCTTGCGTGCTGCATGTCTGGCAGTAGCCGCCAGAATCACTTTATCAATAATGCATCTTGCATCCTTTGGATTTTCCTCCAGGTAATTCTCCAGAGCTACACTTGTTGCCTGACTTACGGATGCCATTACGTCGCTGTTGCCCAGTTTGGTTTTGGTCTGTCCCTCAAACTGAGGCTCTGCTACCTTTACCGATATAACGGCTGTAAGCCCCTCTCTGAAATCGGCTGCGTCAATCTCAAATTTAACTTTGGAGAGCATGCCGTTTTTATCGGCGAAGCTTTTGAGGGTTGTGGTAAGGCCCCTTCTGAATCCGCTCAGGTGGGTACCTCCTTCTATGGTGTTAATGTTATTTACATAGGAGTGAATATTCTCGGAAAATCCTGTGTTATATTGCATGGCAATTTCAATTGGAATGCCTGTCTTATCGGTTTCCAGATAGATGGGATTCTCGGTAAGTTTTTCTCTTGTGCCATCTAGGTAGCCCACAAATTCCAAAAGGCCAAGTTCGGAATGGAATACTTCTGTTTTGTTTACCTCTATGATTATACCGTCTTCGTTGGTCTCTACCTCACGGGTGTCTGTTAAAGAGAGTTTTACATTTTTGTTCAGATAGGAAAGTTCTCTTAGGCGGGTGGCCAGAATATCGTAGCTGTACTCCGATGTTAATGAGAAAATATCGGTGTCCGGCTTAAATGTAATGATGGTACCGGTATCCTCTGCCTTCCCGATAACTTTTACCGGATACATTGGGATACCCCTTTCAAATTCCTGAATAAAGATTTTCCCCTCTCTATGAACCTCTGCGGTAAGGTGGCTGGAGAGCGCATTTACGCAGGATACACCCACTCCGTGCAAACCCCCCGATACTTTATAACTGTCTTTGCTGAATTTTCCGCCGGCATGCAGAACGGTAAGAACTACCTCCAGTGCGCTACGACCCTCTTTCTCGTGCATTCCGGTTGGAATACCGCGGCCGTTATCTTTTACGGTAATTGAATTATCTTTATTAATAATGACATCAATATCGGTACACCAGCCGGCCATGGCCTCGTCTATTGAGTTGTCTACTACTTCATATACCAAATGGTGCAATCCTCTGGCTCCTACATCCCCTATGTACATAGACGGACGTTTCCTAACTGCTTCTAAACCTTCCAGAACCTGGATACTATCGGCAGAATATCCGCCGTTGTCAACTGCAATTTCTTTCTCTATTTCGCTCATTGTGTTCAATAAATTTTTAACACACAAAGCTAGAAAAAAAAATGAAGAAAAACTAATTTTAATCTTAGAATTTAACCGTTAATCCGGCACCAAAATTAATTCCTTTTTCTAAGTGATAAGGTTGGTACTGTACCGGATTGTTTAGCAGGTTTCCCCCTTGCAGATAAACCGCAAAATGATTGTTAATTACATATTTGGCCGTAGCACCAAGATTTAAGAATCCTTGCATGTTGGCGAGGAACGCTAAATTCTTCTCCATGTAAAAAGGGGTGGCATTTCTAAAACACAGATCCACTCCAAAATAAATTCTCTCTCGCCAGTTGTACTCCCCAAAAACGGAGCCCTCAAACGGAGCATATCCGTAAGGTGTTCCATTGCTGAATGAGCTGTATTTCGCTTTTAATCCACCTGTAAAATCTTTGCTTTTCCAGTTTACGTTTCCACCAAGGGTAAACTCGTCATGATTGGAGTTAACCGTTGTAAATGATTCTCCCATAGGACTGTTCACAAATTGCAACAATCCTTTATGTACAATATAGGCTCCATAGAGTTCATACGAAAGTTTATCAAATGCCTTTCCCTTAAAACCTGCTTTCAAAAGAATAGGAACGGCACTTGCCTGTATATTGCCCATTGGAACAATCCATGGATTTCTCTCCAGCAAAGAGGAATAACTGTTTATATCATTTCCACCGTCTGCCATCCCGTACACCCACAAATTATTTTTGAGAATTTCATACGAAACCGTAACATGCGGAGAAAAAATATTGTGATAATGATTTGCATCCTTTACGTTGCTGTAGCTCCCCGATATTTTTGCCCCTATATTTAGCAAAAGTCTCCCTTTCTCAAATTTATATTGCGGAATAAATTCGATTATACCGTAGTGATAATGAATTAGTCCGCTGTACATGGCAGTCTGGGAATTTACTCCTATCAGAAATTTATTATATTTTCCGAATGCCGGTCCCAGTTCTCCTCCCGCCTTAAGGAGGTTTTCCGTAAATCTTTGGGTATTAACAACTTTGTCTGATGTGTTTTGGTATGATGCGTAAAATTTATAGTTAAATCGTGCCCCTTTTTCTTTGGAATCGGTGGATTTTATCTTAAACCGGAAATCAAACTGATTGTAAGTATGGGAGAAATTATCGCGCATGATTTTACTATCGGTGAGATTAAACAGAGTAAGATGGGGGAGCTCCTGTTCGTTAAATCCGTAATAGGTGTAATAATTGGAGCTGTAACCGGCCCCTATGGAAAGTTCCCCATTGCTCCAGCTATGACCGTAATCTGCCTGTAGTCCCACTACATAATGATCGGCTGCTACTTTGCGATCGCTTTTTTCTGTTTTCCATGTGTTGGGGTTTACCTTTACCAACGGCAGATCATCTAAAAACGAGTGATATCTTCCTTGTATGGCAAATGTGTTGTTGGATTTTTTTAATTGGGGCTGATAATAAATATCGGCGTGAGGATTTATTGGAAATCCAATTCCAAGATTGGCATAGAATGCAGGGTATTTTGCCGAAACCGGACTATGAATTCCGGCCGAGGGAAGCGGTGAAAACTCATACATATCTCTATACGGTTTTTCAAAAATGGAGTAGTTGAAATTCAGATTAAAATTATTTAACGTGTCGTTAATGCGGGTATCCAGTTTGCTTTTGTTAATCTCCAGCATCTTTCCGTCAAAATCTCTTTTAACCTCAATGGTAGGATCTATTTTCTGTTGTGCAAACAAAGAGCCTCCCCAAAAAAAGGAGCCCATAGTCAGACAGAATAGGAATATGTTATTTTTCATCATGCCAGTTACTTACTTAATTTGTTCAATCGTATTGTTACAAGATCGGCAATGTTATCACCTTTCTCCGGTTTGTAGTTATCTTTTATACTCTTAAAGGTGGCTTTTGCCTGCTCATAGTTTCCACGCTCTGCATAGGAATCTCCAAGTACTACAAAGCTCCTTGCCAGCCAATAAGATTGCGGAGTTTTTGAATCGGATAGAGCAAAGGCCTGTTTCTCTACGCTTTCAAAGTCTCCTGCATCGTATGTATCCATAATCAGCAGATAAGCAGCTTCAGCCCCTTCTGCGCTCATAGGATTTTTAGCCAGATTTCTGAGCAATTTATTACCTGCTTCCCTCTCTCCAAGCCCAAGCAGACTTTTGGCTTTCATATAATTTGCTTCTTGTGCTACTGTTTTGTCTAAATTGGTGATGGCTAATACTTTATTACTTTCTGCTACGGCAATATCGTATTGTTTGTTTTGATAATAAGCACGCATTTTCCCAATTTGTGCCTCCGTCTTATTATTCTCCAGAATGGCAATCCGGCCAAGTGTTTCGTATGCTTTAATAGCCTCGGGATAACGCTCCAGATTGTAACATATTTTACCGTAATTCAGGGTCGCTATTTCTGAGAATGCCCCTTCTCCGCTCATCATAACTTTATAATATGCGTTGGCGGCATCTTCCGGTTTGCCTATTTTGTTGTAGCATTCGGCTATGTAGAAATTTGCCTGCGGGGTGTATGCTCCGTTGGGATATTTATGAATAAAGGAGGTGAGTCTGTTTAGCGCAGAGGTGTAGTTTTCACCCAGAAAGATTTGCTCTGCCGAGTTAAACAGCATGCTCTCACGCTCTCCTGCGGTTTTTGTGGTAGATAACCCTATGGTATCGAGATAAGCAAAGAACTCATCCGATTTGTTGAGGGAGCGGTAAATGTTTTCAATTCCGGCCAATGCACTTTGGGTCTCCTCGCTAATTGGTTTCCCTGCCACAATGGTTTTATAGTATTTGAGGGCTTCCTCCGGTTTTTGTAAATTTGAGTTAATCATACCAAGCTCCAAAAGGGCTTTATAATAATAGGTGCTATCTTTAGGGTTGGTAATGAGTTGGTTGAATACTTGTTCGGCCTCCTCGTCTTTTACATTTTGTACCAAGGTTCTCCCTTTTTCATAAAGGGCTGTAGAATATAACGGGGAGTTTCTATGGGGATCCGTGGTAATTTCATTGAGCAAGGCGAGTTTTTTAGCATCTTGCGACAAAAGCCCGTATGCAATGGCCCCTTGCAGAGGTGCATATAAATTTGAGTAATTGTTGTCAATGGCAATGCGCTCAAACAGTTCTGCCGCATTCTGGTACTCTTTATTCATGAAATATGCATCGGCGAGCCTTGTTTGGGCCTCTGTGATATATTTGCGTTTTGAGGCGGGTTGATTGATGTATTTTTGGAACTCTTCTATGGCTCCGGTAAAATTTCCCAGTTTAAAGAGGGTGTATGCTTTGTTGTAAATAGATAAAGGGTATTCGTCTGTTTGTTTAAAAGCATTGCTTTTTTGCAGGGAGGTTAGGATATCCAAAGCCTCCGTAAACTTATTTCCCCTGTAGAGGCACTCCGCCAGCCAGAATTGCGACAGATTGGTAAGAGAGGTGTTATTGCCGTTTTTGATGGCTATTTTCATATATTCCGCAGCATCTGAATAAGCTCCGTTTTCAATTAGCTCTATACCGCGCAAAAATGCAGCTTTCTGGAGTTGCAGGGCAATGGCCGGATTGCTTCTTTTTATCTTGTTAAGCATCTCTATTGCCTGAGCGTAATTTTTATTGAGCAGAAAGGCCGTGCTCATGTAGCTGTATATTTCATCCCATTTTGTATCGTTCGACGGGTAATTTGCCAAATAGTTATGGAATGGAGCGGAATCACGGTTTAGATCAAAGGCCAGTTTTGCATAATTAAAATAGGCATCTTCCTGAATGGCTTTATCAAAATTGCTTTGGGCCGCTTGTTTGAATGCTTCCTGTGCCTGATGTTTGTTTTTTAGCTGAATATAACATTGTCCCATGTGATAATAAGCACTTTGCCCTATGGAGTCTGTTACCGATGCAACTTTTGCAAAGGCATCAACAGCACTTATATAAGAATTAAGCGTATAGGAAATCATACCGGAGTAGAATGTATCGTTTTTGGTAATGCTGGAACTGTTTATGGAGTAGATCTCGTAATAATATTTTGCTTTAGCCGGTTCGTTAAGGGCATAATACGATTCGGAGAGGATTCTGGCAACTTTTGGTTTGTAATCATCACTCATGGCTTCATAAACAGCACCTCCGTTTTCAATTACGTATTGATAATCTTTTAGCATAAACTTGCTTTCCAATGCGTGATAATTGGAAAGGGAGGTAAATCTGGGGTCTGCTTTTGCCCTCTCAAACAACGGAATGGCATGCGGAAAATCTTTGTTGATATAATAAATGTATCCCAGGTAGTAAAGAGATGGGTTAATATAGGTTGATTTGCCGTTTGTTAAGGGTGAATCAAAGTTGGAGATAATGTTGGTGAAAATCTCGCAGGCTCCCTCATTTTCTCCCAGACGCATCAGGCAATAGGCCTTTCTAAAATCATATTCGTTCCGGTCTCTCTTTGATAATGAGTTGCCGTTCAACTCTTTTAAAATTTTTCCGGCATTGGAAAAATCTCCGTTATCAAAATAGTGGATAGCCTGTCTGAATTTAATTTGTTCAATTAGAGGCGAATAGGGATATTTGTATTCGTATTCCCTTATGGCTCCGTTACTATCGGGATGCCCCAGCATAATTTTGCAAAGGATTCTGTATCCTTCGGCCTCTACTGAGTTTATTTTGTCAAACTCCTGAATGGCAGATGTGTATAATCTGTTTTTATATAATTCCAACCCTTTTTGCATTGAATTCTGTTGTGCTGCAATAAAATTGGAGCATAAAAAGAACCCTGCGACAAGTAGTATTGTTTTTCCCGATAATTTCATGAAACCCCCGTACTTATGTGAATAATTAATCTGCAAAAATAGGAAAAATTCCTACATTTGCACAATCTATAATAAATGAGAAAATTATGCCAACCAGCACAGAAAGCGGTTTTGTAACGCAATATGCCCTGCCACTGATAGAACTGAGTGATGTGGATGTGATCAATGACGGGAATCTGATTCTCTCCGATGTGAATGTGAAAATAGACAAAGGGGAGTTTGTATATCTTGTGGGAAAAGTGGGAAGCGGAAAGAGTTCCATTATTAAAACGATTATAGCCGAGTTGCCTATTAAAAAAGGGAAAGCCAGGGTGGGTGATTATGTTCTGAATAAAATAAAATCGAAACAAATACCTTATCTGCGCCGCAAAATAGGGGTGGTGTTTCAAGATTTTCAGCTTTTAATGGATCGTACCGTGGAGGAGAACCTGATGTTTGTGTTGCAGTCTACCGGTTGGAAAAACCGTAAGGTGATGAAAGAGAGGTCTCTGGAAATGCTGAAAATGGTTGGAATGGAGACCAAGGCGCATAAAATGCCCCATCAGTTATCGGGAGGAGAGCAGCAGCGTGTTGCCATTGCCCGGGCATTGCTCAATAACCCCGCCATTATTCTCGCCGACGAGCCTACCGGCAACCTTGATTCCGAAACTGCAACCGATATTATGGATTTGCTGATGAAAATTCACCGTGAGTATCAGCCCGCAGTAGTAATGGTTACTCACAATCGGGAGTTATTTAAAAAATATCCCGCACGGGTGATGATTTGCGAGGGGGGTGAGTGCCATGAACTGCCTACGGAACCCGAGGAGGTAAATCTGGAAGAACTGTTTGCGATATGAAAGAAAATGCAGAGCGGATTTTCTCATGGTTCAGGGAGAATGTGCCGGTGGCGGAGAGTGAGTTGCATTTTAAAAATCCGTATCAATTGATTGTGGCGGTTATTTTATCTGCACAGTGTACGGATAAACGGGTAAACATGCACACCCCTGCGTTTTTTCTCCGTTTCCCCACTCCGCAATTGCTGGCGGAGGCCTCTTTTGAGGAGGTTTTTGATTTAATCAAATCGATTTCTTTTCCAAACAACAAAGCCAAACATCTTATAGGAATGGGAAAGATGCTGGTACATGAATTTGGCGGGGAAATGCCGTCCGAAATTCAGGATTTGGAAAAGCTCCCCGGAGTAGGGCGCAAAACTGCTAATGTGGTAGCCTCCATTATTTATAATAAACCGGTAATAGCCGTTGATACACACGTCTTTAGAGTAGCTCATAGAATGGGGTTTTCTACGGGCCGCACCCCTCTGGAGGTAGAGAAAGATCTAACGGCGTTGGTAAAGGAAGAAGAAAGGGCCATAGCGCATCACTGGCTGATACTCCATGGCCGTTATATTTGTACCGCCCGTAATCCCAAATGCTCCACCTGCCCTCTCGCAAACATCTGTCCCCAAAAATTTGAATAGGACCAATTTCTTTTCCGGCTTTCATCCATCATCCGTCATTTTAGTTTTGTATGTGAGGATTTGCGAGGAAGCAGATAACAACCCAAAAATGCGATACCCCAGAAGAAGAGGAGTTTCGCCGGAGAATGCAACGTAAAAAGAAGAAAGGGAGACGGATGTAACGTCCTAATTTCCGCACCCAAAACAGGTTGCTACATAATTGTTTAGAAAGTTGGTGCAAGTAAAGACTATTTTCAATATCTTTGTATGAGATATCTATTAAAGGTGATATAATGGAAAATATAAATCGCATAAAGGTAGTGCTTGTTGAACAAGGGAAAACAGGTAAATGGCTGGCAGAACAGTTAGGCAAAGATCCTTCAACTGTTTCAAAATGGTGTACGAATGTCATTCAACCATCAATCCCTACGCTTGAGAAAATAGCAAAACTTTTATCAGTTGATCGCAGAGAGTTACTGA
>JAVWIB010000040.1:0-21931 GCA_036639755.1 Bacteroidales bacterium | reverse complement strand
TAATTTATTGTAAAATTTGCCGTGGTGTAGGGCTTTTGCTCCGTTGCAAACTTACATAAAAAAAGAGGATGCTCAAAATTTTACTTTTGAACATCCTCCGGCACTGCTAACTTAAAAAAATCAAAATTATTCAAACATAAATGGATATGTTAAATCAATTTTAATTATAGTTTGGCAAACTCTATGTCTTTTGCACTTCTGGCAGCAAGAGTTGCATTCTTTTTAGCTATCTCAAGTTGAGCCTTAGCCTCAGAAGCATTACCGTTACGAGCAGCAACAATTGCACTCAGGTAAGCAGAGTTAGGGCATTTCTTATCTTTAAGAATAGTAGATGCTTTTGCAAGATTGTTTGTAAGGATGCTTGCAAGAGCCTCGTTGCATGAACCGCTACCGTTAAGATCGCTAACAGCCTGTGAATAGTTGCCATTAAGAATATCAATAGCACCCATGTTGTATTTAGCCTCTTTAAGGTCTGATTTTGCAAGATATTCGGCAGCTTTTGCTAAGTCTTTCTCCTGAAGAGCGGCTGCACCCATATTATTGTAATAGCTTGTAGTTTTATTAGACATTTTTGCAAGATTCGCTTTTGCATCAGCAGTTTTGCCGGCTTTAAGATTAAGGGCAGCA
The DNA here is from genome assembly GCA_036639755.1 of Bacteroidales bacterium. Classification (GTDB taxonomy): domain Bacteria; phylum Bacteroidota; class Bacteroidia; order Bacteroidales; family UBA932; genus Egerieousia. The sequence goes on along the minus strand of JAVWIB010000040.1, from coordinate 21,304 downwards.
AGGTTGTTGTATGCGCGGCTGCTGTTGAATTTATCAGCTGCTTTTTTGTAGATATTAGCTTTTGCATCATCTTTATCAAACAAAGTAGCACCGTATAGAAGAGCCTCTTCGTCTAACTGATCAATGTTATCGTCAATAATCTGAGTAAGTTCTGCATCTGTCCAGTTTTTGTACTCTACGTTAGCAATAAATCTTGCTCTACGCAATGCAGGAAGAACTTTGGTAGCAAGAGTTTGGAATACGTTAGACATATTTCTTATCTCTCTCTCTCTTACGTTAGGATCTGAGTACATAGAAAGAACGCGAATAATAAGATCTTTGTCCTGAATGTCTGATTGAGATACCAATTCTTGGAAACCTTCCCAGTCTTCAGAGATCTGATTTACATTAAGAGGAATATCTTTTACGTCAACCTTTTTAGTAATAGTTTTTACGAAAGCAGTTTTAGCTGTACTGGCTCTCTTTTCAGCAAGGGTAGCATTTTTATCAAATACTCCGTCCGGTGAAGCGTAAGCAACAATGTCGTTAGAAGTGATTGTTCTGCGCTCGTCTGCTTTTGTCTTTTTAAGGAACTCTTCAAATTCTTTAATTTCAGAAGTTTTAAGTTGATTTTTTCTTACCTCTGCGCTGTTAATCAGATAAAGAACCTGTGACTCTTCTTTCTCTTTGATAATTTTCTGATAATTGTCTGCCTCAAACGAAGGCGTTCCGTGTGTACAAGCAAGCATATAAGTACAATTTGTACCGTCAGCTATTTTGAAAGGAACAGGATAAGCATAACTTTTTGTTTTTTTGTCGTTGGTAACGGTAGCTCTTAACTCTAAAGTAGCTTTTTCCATACCGGGAACATAGTTGAATACAACCTCTTTACTTGCTGTACCGCCGTTTGCGTAAGAGATAACAGCGTTGTTATCAAGAACTTTTTCTCCTTGTAAAGAGAGAATAGGACCAGCTACCTCGCCTCCTTCGTATACAAGAACAGGAGTGATGTTTAAGATTGCCTTTTTAACAAAGTATTTTGCAGGGAATTTAACTGTGTAAGTTGCACTGATTTTACCTGCTTTTGCTTCAAGAACCTGAGGGTTACATTCTGTTGTAACTTGGCTTGCGAATTTTGCCATTTTTGACGGGTTGCTACATGCAACGATCATCAAACTTAAAAGAGCAAGACTTAATGATTTTAATAAGTTTTTTTTCATTTTGGTCTAAAAATTATTGTGTTGATTTATAAAAAAATTCAATTGATTTCGCAAATATAGTTATTTCCTTTCTATTTTGGAATTTATAAACTCCAAATCATGCGGAGTATCCACGGCATAAGTTTCATATTCTGTTTCTTTCACTCTGATTTTCAGGCCATTCTCTATCCACCTGAGCTGTTCCAGTTTTTCGGTTTTTTCTAAAAAACTTTGAGCCATGTTACAAATTTGTAATAAAGTATCAACTCGGTACCCGTAAAGTCCTATGTGACGGTAAAACATTGTTTGCTCTATAAAGCTGTCGGTGACCTCAATATCCCTTGGAAAAGGGATTGGCGTGCGGCTGAAGTAGATGGCATTCCGGTTTGTATCCACTACTACCTTAGGGCTGTTAAGATTGAATAGTTCTTCCTTGTTTTTTACCCTTTTTACCAGGGTGGCCAGATTTACCCCTGGATCCAGAAAGCAATCGCCTAGCTGTTTTAATTGCTGCGGATGGATGTACGGCTCGTCGCCCTGTACGTTTATTACAACATCAAAGGAGAGTTTACTCTCTCCGGTATAGGTCTCAAGGGCCTCCAAGCAACGGTCGGTTCCGCTATTGTGATTTACGGAGGTCATAACAACTTTTCCTCCAAAGTTTTTAACGGTATCATAAATACGTTGGTCATCTGTTGCAACGCATACATTATCAAAGGCTTTTGCTGTTTGTTCGTAAACTCTTTGAATCATGGGTTTGCCGTTTATCATTGCCAGAGGTTTCCCGGGGAAACGGCTGGAAGCATATCTTGCAGGTATAAGAGCTAAAAAATTCATTCTGTATAAAGTTTTTTATTTTGTGAACAAAAGTAGTTAAATTTGATTTATGCTATAGAAATTTTTTAACTTTGCAGATTATGGAGTTACAGAGCATAAAACAAAGATTTGATATTATAGGAGATGATCCTGCCCTTAACCGTGCGTTGGATATTGCCACACAGGTAGCCAATACAGACCTTTCTGTGCTGGTTACGGGAGAAAGCGGCGTGGGAAAAGAGGTGATTCCGCAGATAATTCATCAGAACAGCGCTAGGAAACATGGAGTATATATTGCTGTAAACTGCGGTGCAATTCCCGAGGGGACAATAGATTCTGAGCTGTTCGGCCATGAGAAAGGCTCTTTTACAGGGGCGAATGAGACTAGAAAAGGATATTTTGAAACGGCCAGCGGCGGAACAATTTTTTTGGATGAGGTTGCCGAGCTTCCTCTTACTACGCAGGTAAGATTGTTAAGGGTGCTCCAGACAGGTGAATTCATTAAGGTTGGGTCTTCAAAAGTTCAGAAAACAGATGTAAGGGTGGTTGCTGCTACCAATATAAATCTGCCACATGCAATTAGCGGGGGAAAATTCAGGGAAGACCTTTATTATCGGTTAAACACCGTCCCCATTATGTTGCCGGCATTACGAGAGAGGGTTGGAGATATTTATTTGTTGTTTCGGAAATTTGCATTGGATTTTGCCGATAAATATAAGATGCCTTCCATTAAACTGACCCCTACTGCTCAGAATCTTTTGGAGCAATACCGGTGGCCCGGAAATATAAGGCAGTTGAAAAATGTTGCCGAGCAGATGTCGGTACTGGAGCGGGTGAGATTGATAGAGCCGCAGATTTTGCAGAAATATCTTCCCGTAGACGGTCCGGAGCATCTTCCCGTTGTAAACGGAGGGGCGGCGGCGCAAAGTGATTTTATTTCCGACAGAGATATTTTTTATAAAATTTTACTGCAACTCCGGCAGGAGGTAGAGCAATTGAAAGAGCAGATGAAGGGGCAAAAACCGGTGCCGATGCCCGAGCGAACCCCTACAGTTCCTGCAATTATTCATCGGGAAACAGAGATTGCGGCTCCCATCTTGCGCAAGGAGACGGAAACGTCAATTATCCGTAGGGAAGAGGCTGTGGAGGCAGATTATAGTTATGCAGAGGAGGTAAAGGATACGGTTCTTTCCATTCCCGATGTAAATGCGGATTTAATTAGAAAGTGCTTGGAAAAGCATGACGGAAAAAGAAAAGCGGCAGCCCAGGAACTGGGGATATCGGAGAGAACTTTGTACAGAAAAATTAAAGAATTGAATTTAGATATGTAGTATGAAAAACAAATTTGGAATACTTTTATTAATCGTGTTGCTACCGTTTCTTAGTGGGTGCGGTATCTATTCGTTTTCCGGCACCTCTATTGCTTCCGATGTAAAGACCATATCTATATATACAATTGAGAATAAGGCCCCTAAGATAAATCCCTCTTTGAGCAATACAATTTCCATGGCTCTTCAGGATAAATATAGAAAACTCACCAAGTTGGAGATGCTTAACGATGGGGGCGATCTGGAAGTAAGCGGATTTATTATGAGTTATGACGTATCCCCTACTGCAATTACTTCTGCAGAGGTGGCGGCTCAGAACAGGCTTACGATAACCGTTAAAATTAATTTCACCAACAATAAACACGAGGAAGAAAATTTTGAGAAATCTTTTGCGGCTTTTCAGGATTATGACTCCAACCTTACGCTGGAGCAGGTTGAGAACCAATTGGTAGATGCCATTGTGGAGATTTTGGTAGAAGATATTTTTAATGCAACCGTAGCAAACTGGTAAATGATGGAAGAGGGAGTAAAAAATATAAGTGTAAACTCTTTAGGAGTAGGCGATCTTGAACGATTGCTTGACGGATTTCCATGGTATGCGCATGCCCGCCAGATCCTTCTTTATAAACTCGCCCAGATGGGAGAGGAGTGCTTCAATCAGAAATTCAGAGATTATGCTGCTTTTCTGCACTCCCGGGAGACGGTTTATTTTAAGACCAGAGATATTTTAAACGGAAAAATAGAGGTAGATTTATCGGAGACCAATTTTATTTCCGATGCCGGCGTTGTGCAGCGGCAGAGAAAGGCGGAGGCGGTATGTATGCCTAAAAAAGAGGGAGAAATAGCGGCGGTAAAAAGTAGTATTGCAGGGAGAAGCGATGTTAAAGATGACCGGATTGGCAGTCTGCACATGATTGTGCATAAGAGCAATCCCGTGTTGCCCGAAGAGTCAAAGCCACTTGTTGTAAATACCCGGGAGCAACCGGAAGTGCAACCGGAACAAAATTTTATGGAGCAGCCTCAGGAGAGCATAAAAGAGCCGGTAAAAATACAGGAGTCGGAAAGATGTGTAGAGCCGTTGGAACTTGCAGAGCTGACAGAACCTGTGGAGCCATTAGAACTTGTAGAACCTGTGGAACTTGTTGAAGGAGGGATCGAGCTGGATGAGACGGAAAACAGCCAAACAGTTGTGCAGCCTGATGCGGAATTGATTTCTGTAGACACAGATATTGCAGTAGAGCAGCAAGCAATCGATTTTGATGAACTAAAGAATGAGGAGTACAACGGGTCTGCGGGGAAGCCTCGTATTTATATTCTTGGTGGCGATTATTTTAGTAGGGAGGATTTTGAGCAATTAAAAGAAGAGGAAAAGCCGGAGGTTTCCTATACCAATCAGGAGCCTATTATGAGTATAGAAGATTTTGAGTCTCCGGAATTCTGTACGGAAACGTTGGCGAAAATTTATGCGGAACAGGGTTATTATGAGCAGGCTATAGACGTTTATGCAAAACTAATTTTGTTATATCCAGAAAAAAGTACTTACTTTGCAACCCTTGTAAATGAAATAAAGTTAAAAAATTAATAAAATATGTATACAGTTATTGCTATTCTTATTGTTATTGCAAGTATATTTCTAACACTTGTAGTGCTGGTTCAGAACTCTAAAGGCGGTGGTCTTGCTGCAAACTTTGCATCCGGTAATCAAACATTCGGGGTTAGACAAACAGCGGATTTTCTTGAAAAATCAACATGGGCTCTTGCTATTATTATTATAGTATTATGTGTTGCGGCAACGGCATTTGTATCAACAAGGTCATCGGAACATAAATCTACCCTTATTAATCAAATAGAGAATTCTGCACCTGCGGCACAACCTCAATTCCCGGTTGAACAAGCTCCTGCTACTGCTAATCCTGCAACAGAAACACCTGCTGCCACAGCTCCTGCAACAGAAACTCCCGCTGCAGAGGCTACTCCTAGGTAACAACTCTGTTATAATGAGTACTTATTTTTAAGGGCTCGCTATAAAAGGCTGTAAGATATATATTCTTGATTATAAGTGTTTTACAAGAATTAAAATAGAAAAATAAAAAAAAGCGTATTAAGATTTATACGCTTTTTTTTATTTTTTACTATTATGCTATGCAAGGTAGTGGAATATGTATATATATTTGCAATGCAAAAATCAAGGTAATAAAAGATAGTAAATATTAAATAATACTATATAGAAACAACTTAAAACATACAGATATGAAAACAGTAATGAATGTAGGAATTGGAGGAAAAAGCTTTGTAATGGAAGAAGATGCTTATACAAAACTAAAAAGGTACCTCAATCAATTTAAAATCCATACGAAGATGGGTATCCAAACCAAAGAGGTGATGGGTGATCTGGAAGAGCGGATTGCAGAACTTTTTTCGGAGAAATTAAATTCGTTTCAGGATGTGGTAAACATGGGAATGGTAAACAATGTCATTAATCAACTGGGTATGCCCGATGGAGAACCTTTTGTAGATAATCAGGAGAATACATCGGGATTTAATTTCAGACAAGAGTCAAATGATCTTTTTAACGGGCCGGCTCCGGTAAGGAGGCTTTACAGAGATACTCTGAATAAATCCATTGGCGGCGTTTGCTCTGGTCTGGCAATTTATTTTGGGATTGACACGCTATTGCTCCGAATTCTTTTTGTGATCGCTTTCTTTATGGGTTCCGCAGGGTTCTGGGTGTATATCATTTTATGGATAGCTGTTCCTCTGGCACAAACACCGGCACAGAAATGTGAGATGTACGGCCTTCCCATAACTGCCGAAAATTTAAGACGTTTTACAAATATAAAATAATAGAGCCATGATAGATTCAAATGTTGATAATATTAAGTCTCAAATGCGAAAAGGAGTTCTGGAGTACTGTATCCTGAGTATTTTAAGGAAGAACGACGCATATGCATCTTCGCTCATTGCGGAGTTAAAAGAGGCACAGATGATTGTAGTGGAAGGGACCTTGTACCCGCTGCTTACAAGACAGAAGAACCAGGGGCTGTTAAGCTACAGATGGGAAGAGAGTACCCAAGGACCGCCCAGAAAATATTATACTCTCACCGATAAAGGGAAAGAAGCCCTTGCTGAAATGGATACTGCATGGAAAGAGGTGGTAGATTCAATCGAATACATTAAAAATAAATAATGATGAAAGAGGTATTAAAAGTTAGTATAGCCAGAGTCTCCTTTACCATGGAAAAAGAGGCTCATAAAGAATTGGATCAGTATCTCGATAATCTGAGAGGATATTACCGCGAGGAATCGGGACGGGATGAAATTCTGGATGATATAGAAGAGCGTGTTGCCGAATTGATTCTTGAACGCTGCGGCAAAGAACGGGTTGTTACATTGGAGGATATTAATGCCGTTATTACTATTTTGGGAAAACCGTACGAGAATGAGAGTACATTTGAAGAGGGGGGACATTGTGCGAATGAGAGGGTAAGAAAATCTTTTTACAGAGATCCTGAGCACGGAGTATTGGGGGGTGTATGTAGCGGTTTTGCGGCTTATTCGGGTTGGGATGTTGTGTGGGTAAGAATCTTATTTTTACTATTTTTCCTGATGATGTCTACTCCGTTGTTTGCTTTAAGATATATATTTGGAATTTATATGGGCGGAATGAGTTTTATGATACTGGTGTATCTTGTTTTATGGGTGATTATTCCACCAGCCAGAACCATTGCCCAGAAATGTGCCATGCACGGTATTTCGCCAACCGTAGATGAGATTCAGCGAAAATTTAAGGAAGGTGTAAAAAATATGGGACAGGAGGCTAGGAATTTCGGGCGTAATGGGGGCAATAGTATTTTTGAAATTATTGGACGTGCTGTTGGGTTCTGTATGGGGATTCTGCTTATTATTATTGGAATATCGGGACTTATAGGGGGGTGGATTTTCTTGTTGGGACTAAATATCTTAGGGGGCTTTTCTCCTATGGCTGTTCTTGATTATTTGCAATTAAATATCGGGAGTACGTTCTGGATTAAACTTACGGGATTGCTTGGCTATTTTCTCCCTTTTATAGGTATGTTGTACGGCGGTACCAAATTGTGCTTTAAGTTTAAGAGTCCTATATGGAGACCTGGATTGATTCTATTTATTATATGGGTGATTTCCGGGATTGCATTTATCTCTTTAACGGGAATAGCATTTAAACCGTATTATAGACATAATGATACAATGCAGACTGTTCCTCTGGTTAAGAATTATGATACGGTATATGTAAAATATCCCAATGTGTTTAATAGTGCAGGGGTGAAAATGCGTATAAAGGCAGATAGAAATGATTTGGAGTTGTTATGTATTAATAAGATAGATAGAAATACCGTAGAGATTGCAGCGTATCCTAGTTTGCGGGTTTATAGGCAATCTTCTCAGGAACAGCCTCGTGTAGAGTGTGAAATGGATTATTTTACCGCTCCCTCTTTTTTAGACACACGGGAGAACCTTTTAACCGCAAAAGATGTTTTAACAATAAAGGATTCACTGATTACGGTTCGGCCGCAAGTGTATTCAAAACAGAGAAAATTTTTAGGTGATATTCCATATTTGAAATTATTTGTTCCGGAGAGTACCGTTGTAATTTTACAGGAGCCTATGGAGCATAATTTTAACGATGGACATTATTATTCAAATTCCGATTTTACAGATTGGTGGTTTTAAGGTCTGTATTTAAGTAGTGAGTTTTTTAAGTATTAAGCAATGTTCCCAAGAGGTTGGCAAAAGGCGGCAGTTTGGTGCTTTTGTGGCCAACCTTGTAAAATGAAGGGGATGATAAAGGGGTTCTTTTATCATCTTCTTTTTTTGTTTATCCGGCACGAATCTTTTCTTGCTTAGGCTGTAACAAAAATTCCGTATATTCGTCTATTCAATAACTATGACAGAACAAGAGTTTAATAAAAACATACTGGGGATGCGGAGCAGGCTGATCCATTTTGCGGGTGGCTTTTCTACCGGCGGAGCGGCTACGCCTGAGGATATGGTGCAGGAAGCGGTTATGAAGGTATGGAATTTAAATTGTAGCGGCGAGAAGGTGAGGAGTTTGGAGGCAATGTCAATCGCTATTCTTAAAAATGTCTGTTTGGATTATATGAAACTTAAAAAGAATCATAATGAGGGGATGGATTGTGTGAAGGGGGTTGCGGGTATGGGTGATGAGTATCAGTCTCCGTTGCAGGCTTTGGAGATGAAACAAAAAATGGCACTTGTAAAGAGGTTTATAAAAGCACTCCCTATGGATCAGCAGATTGTGTTAAGATTAAGGGATGTGATGGGGTATGAAATGGATGAGATTGCAAAGATTCTGGATACAAGCGAAGGAAATGTGCGGACAATGTTAAGCCGGGTACGGGGTAAATTAAAAAGTTATTTAATAGGTGTAAGATGAAAAACAAATTAAACAGGCAGGATGTAAAATGGGATGAGTTGCTGGATCTGTATTTTAGCGGAGAGACAACTCTGGAGCAGGAGCAGATGCTCAGGGATTATTTTGCCTCAGATGGTGTGTCTGTTGAGCATGAAGAGTTTATGCCGTTATTCAGCTATATGAATGCAGAGAATAAGATGGTTAAGAAGGGTGATGAAAAGGTGGAGGATGCTAAGAGAATGGAGATTTTGGTTGGGGGAATAGCGGATAAAACAAGAAGAGGTTATTGGAAACTTGCAATTTTGGCTGCCGCAGTTGCAAGTTTGCTGGTAGGGGGTTTTTGGCTCAAACAAAGTACTCCGGCTCCCGGATATGAATTAACCATTGGCGGGGTGGAGGTTAAGGATGAGCAGCGGGCTCTGGCTCTTGCGCAAGATAAGCTGGATGTTGTTAATCATGCTATGGCAATGCTGAGTGAACGGACCGAAAAAATAGCACAAACAACAAGTCCCGCAAGAAAGCTAAAGACTTTACAGATTTTTTCGAAAGAACAATAAAATAAGAGTTATTAAAAGAAACAGATATGAAACAGACGGTTACATTTAAGTGGATGATCCCTGTATTCATGCTTTTTATTCTCTCGATACAGGGTAATGCATGGCATGAAGGTGATTATCGGGAGACAACTTCCGATTTTCAGATGGATAAAGTTGCGCGCGTGATTGAAAAATATGCAAATTCCCGGTATGGGGATAATATAAAAATATCCTCCGGTTTGCTCTCTAAATTATCGGGAGCCAAAAATACCGATAATCTTGTGAAAAATATTACGGGGCTCAATATTTTATCGGTGAGTAAGAGTAGTCCCGATAGCAAAAAGGTTTGTGAGGCGTTTAAGAGTGAGATAAGAGGGGCAATCAAGAATGGATATTCGAATCTTATGAATATAAAATCCAAAGGAAATGATGTGGATGTTTATATAGAAGATAGTAATTCTCAGATTGTTATGCTTATTGATAGTCCGGAGGAGTTTACCGTATTAAATATGGACGGAGTTATTACATCGGAAATTATAAAAGCCGTTATGAACGGAGATATTAAAATAAATAGGTAGATTTATGAAACATCTTATTATTATGTTGGTTGCGTTGTTCCTGGTTGGGAATGGGGCTTATGCACAAAAAAAATTACAAATTGGGGATACCGAGTATATTTTTCAGTTGCCGTTTAAGGTTAATTCAAAGACGGATGACTCGCTTCGGGCAAATTACAACTTGAATGATTATACAAAAAGCAGCAAGCGGTTCCAGCGGCGTATTTCCGATTTTTATATTGGTTTGGGTTTTATGTGTCCGATGGGCAATCAGGCGTATCAGCCTGTTTATTATGGAAATTCGTTTAATCTGGAGATAGGCTGGAAATATGTCTACCGTCCTGTGAGATGGTACGGAATAGGAACGATGTTGCAATATTCTGCGTACTCCTATAAATTAAAAACCAATGGGAAAGATATATTTGATCTGGGTGTTGCTACCTCCGGAGGATCACAATATTACCGGACGGATAATCTGGGAACCGGTATTGTAAACAGATTTTATTTATTCCCTGCCAAATACTATAATAATCGCAGACAAGTTTTTATTGAGTTGTGCGCATGGGGCGATTATTCCTACAGCAAACGGCTAAAGATAAAAGATTCTTCCAGCGACAGCAAAGAGAAATATAAATACAGAGACGGCAGCAAATTCAATCCTTTTCAGGCCGGCGTGCAAGGAGGTATCGGATACAGAGGATTTTATGTGTACGGAAAATACAGGCTCACCGATAATTTTAATCACAAAGAGGTAGATGTGCCCGAGATGGACAGGTTTTCAATAGGGGTGCAACTTTATTTTTAAGTTGCGCTATTGGAGATAGTGCCGCCATTTTTTCTATCTTTGCGGCATGATAGTTTGTATTGCGGAAAAGCCGTCTGTGGCGCGTGAAATAGCTCATATACTGGGAGCTACGGCAAAAAAAGATGGGTATATAGAAGGTAACGGCTACAGAGTTACATGGACATTCGGGCATCTTTGCACTTTAAAAGAGCCTGCGGATTATACGGAGCGGTGGAAATCATGGAGCCTTGGCAGCCTTCCTATGATTCCCCCCCGTTTTGGTATTAAATTAATAGATAATCCCGGTTATCAGAAGCAGTTTGCTATTATTAAAGAGATTATGCTGCAGGCAGATGAGATTATTAACTGCGGCGATGCGGGTCAGGAGGGGGAGCTTATTCAGCGGTGGGTTTTGCAAATGTCGGGAGCCAGATGTCCGGTAAAGCGGTTATGGATTTCTTCTCTTACGGAAGATGCTATTAAAGAGGGGTTTACAAAGTTAAAAGATCAGTCGCAGTTTCAGTCTTTATACGAGGCGGGGCTTTCCAGAGCCATAGGCGACTGGTTGCTGGGGATGAATGCTACCCGGCTTTACACTCAAAAATACGGACAAGGGCGGCAGGTTCTCTCCATTGGGAGGGTGCAGACCCCCACACTGGCTCTTATTGTAAACAGGCAACTGGAGATAGAAAATTTTAAACCGGAGGCTTACTGGGAGCTTAAAACGGTTTACAGAGATACTACGTTTTCTGCTGCAAAAGGAAAATTCAACACCAAAGAGGAGGGTGAAGCCTTTTTGCAAACGGTTCAGCAGCATGATTTTACTGTTACCGATGTCTCTGCAAAAAAAGGGACGGAGTATGCTCCTCGGTTATTTGATTTAACCTCTTTACAGGTGGAGTGCAATAAAAAGTTTGCCTTTTCGGCCGATGAAACTCTCCGGCTGATTCAATCTTTGTATGAGAAAAAAATTACAACCTATCCCCGTGTGGATACTACATTTTTAAGTGACGATATTTATCCCAAATGCCCTGGAATCTTAAAAGGGATGCGTGGTTATGAATCTCTTACGGCTCCTTTGGATGGAGCAAAACTGGCTAAATCCAAAAAGGTTTTTGATAGCTCCAAGGTTACGGACCACCATGCAATTATCCCAACCGGTGTGCCTGCTCAGAATTTAACCGATATGGAAAAAATGGTGTTCAATCTTATTGCCCGCCGTTTTATTGCCGTTTTTTATCCCGATTGTAAAATTTCCACCACCACCGTGCTTGGAGCTGTGGAGAGTGTTGAGTTTAAGGTTACCGGAAAGCAAATTCTGGAGCCGGGATGGCGGGTTGTGTTTGCAAAGGAGAGTGCGGCAGAGAGTGAGAAAGAGGGGGAGCAGGATGCGGAGTGGGTTTTACCGTTATTTGTAAAAGGGGAGAGCGGCCCTCATACTCCCGATCTTGCCGAGAAATGGACCCAACCCCCTAAATTATATACAGAGGCTACTTTGCTTCGGGCAATGGAGACGGCAGGAAAACTGGTTGATAATGAGGAGTTGCGCGATGCTCTTAAAGAAAACGGAATAGGTCGCCCTTCTACCAGAGCATCTATTATTGAGACACTATTTAAACGAAATTACATTCGCAAAGAGAAGAAGAACCTGATTGCCACCCCTACCGGAGTGGAGTTGATTGGGGTTATTCATGAGGAGTTGCTCAAATCGGCCGAACTAACCGGTGTCTGGGAGAAAAAATTGCGGGAAGTGGAGAAGAAAACCTACGATGCTAAACAGTTTCTGGATGAATTAAAACAGATGGTAACGGAGATTGTAAGGAGTGTTCTCTCCGATAGTACCAACAGGCATATTACCATTCAATCTGCGCAACAGGTAAAAACGGCTGCTGAGGGGAAAGGTGCAAAGTCTGCTGTAGCTGAAGCATCCGATGATGCCGCTGTGGTAGTTGGTCAGCCATGTCCGTTATGCGGTAATGGTGTAGTCATTAAAGGCAAAACTGCGTATGGGTGTTCCAACTGGAAAAACGGCTGCGGGTTCCGGCACAATTTTTAGACGGAAGTTATTATGAATAATTTTTTATTTGAATTATGTGCTTCTAATTCATATATTTGTCAGCATATATAAATGTATAATACAACCTTCGTTATGAGATTTTTTCATTCTTTTTTCTTCTTTTCTTTTTTGTTGTTTTCAACATTTTTATTTTCTATGGAAAAGAATATTAATCCTACCGTGCAAAGTGCAGTGGTGAATGCCCAGAAAGTTTATTCTATTAAAGGAGGGGTTAAAGTTATAAATAAAGGGGCGGATAGTGTCTCTTTAAGTCTTTTGGAGAAGTTGCTGCCCGTAAATGATCATGGCGGGTTTACGATTGCTATCGGAGGAAAAGATAAAAGATTAAAAGGGTTGCAAGAGGCATATTATTTAAAAATAAGCGAGAAGGGGATTGTACTCAAAGGGAGTGATGACAGGGGGATTTTTTACGGATTGCAAACCTTGCGACAACTTATCGGGGAGGAGTTATCTGTTCCTCAATGCGAAATTACGGATTTTCCTGCTGTTAAGTTCAGAGGCGTTGTAGAGGGTTTTTATGGTACTCCGTGGAGTCACACAGACAGGCTTGCGCAGTTTGAGTTTTACGGAGAAAATAAAATGAATACTTATATCTATGGGCCGAAAGATGATCCTTATCATTGTAGTTTGGCAAAGAGTGATGCGAAAGGGGGCTGGAGGGTTCCTTATCCCGTTGAGGCTGCTCAAAAAATTAAGGAGCTTGCAAAGGCGGCCAAAGAGAATAAGGTAAATTTTGTATGGGCGATTCATCCGGGGCAGGATATTAAATGGAATGAGGAGGATTATAAGAATCTCATAAACAAGTTTGAGCATATGTATGATCTTGGGGTTCGTTCTTTTGCGGTCTTTTTTGATGATATTAAGGGAGATGGGACGGATGCTCTTAAGCAGGCTCAGTTATTAAATAGAATTAACAGGGAGTTTGTGCGTGTTAAAAAGGACGTTATCTCTCTTATTTTATGCCCTACGGAGTATAATAAATCTTGGGCAAATCCTAATGCAGATGGGTATCTTCCTATTTTGGGTAAAAACTTGGATAAAGAGATTCAGATTATGTGGACAGGTGATAAAGTGTGTGCAGATATTACCTTGGAGACACTTAACTGGGTGAATGAGAGAATAGGACGTCCTGCTTATATATGGTGGAATTATCCGGTTACCGATTATGTAAAGCAGGTGGTTTTGCAGGGGCCGGCAAAGGGGTTGACAAACAGTGCTACTTCTGCAAATATGGGTGGCTTTGTAAGTAATCCTATGGAGCATGCAGAGGCCTCTAAAATTGCTCTTTTTGGAGTTGCTAATTATGCATGGAATCCTTCTAAATATAACCCAATAGAGAGCTGGGAAGCTGCCATTAAGGCTATTATGCCAAATATCGGGGAGGCTTACCGGACTTTTGCAATCCATTCATCTCAGATAGATTTTAATGCCCATGCCTATTATATGGATGAATCGTGGGAGACAAAAGAGATTACCCCGCAAGTGTACACCAATCTTGCAGATGCGGCTGCTACCATTAAGGAGCAATGCCATAATAAGTATTTATTAGAGGAGTTAACCCCTTGGTTGGATCAGGCAATTTTGCTGGGTGAAAGAGGCCGTAAAGCCTTTGAAATGATAGATTTGTTTAACAAAGGTGATATGAAAGGGGCTGAACACGCACTTTTGGAGTGTAATATGGATAGCTTGCAGAGAGAGGCTTACAATGCCCATAAAATAGGAATCCATATTTTGCAGCCATTTATAGATAGTGTCCGCCGCAATATAGGAGCCAAAATCTTTGAAATTACAACCGGCAAAAAATTAATCCTTCCTACTCCTATCTCTTCATTTACCAGAGATGAAACCATTCATTTTATGGTAGATGGAAGTTTACTAACTTACTATAATACGTTTGAGGCTCAAAAACCATTTTGTTGGGTTGGAATAGATTTGGGTGAGGTTACCCGGATTCAAGCAATTTACATAGAGCAAGGGAGAAATAATGACGATTCCTACTACATGAAGAGTGCAGTGATTGAGGGATCGGCAAATGGAAACGACTGGGAGCCTATTATGACCATTCCCGATAAATCGTTCGTTATTACCTGTAAAAATATTCCTGCCCCCCTGCGCTATATACGAATGAGGGCCAATGAGGATAATAATACCGAGAGCCGATTGGCAATACGAAGATTTGAGGTGGAGTTATAGCAACAAAAATACGCCACACAAATTTCTCTGTGTGGCGTGTGTAGTAAAAAAGAATTTATAATTTATTTGATTACTCCAAGTTCTTTACCAATTTTGGTAAATGCGGCAATGGCTTTGTCTAAGTGTGCCTGCTCGTGTCCTGCGGAGATCTGAACCCTTATTCTGGCCTGATCTTTTGGTACAACAGGATAGTAGAAACCAACTACATAAATGCCTTCGTCAAGAAGCTTTTCTGCCATTTGCTGAGATAGTTTGGCATCGTATAGCATGACGGCGCAAATTGCAGACTGGGTAGGCTTAATATCAAACCCAACGGCTTTCATTTTTGCTACAAAGTAATCTGTGTTTGCGTGCAGTTTGTCCTGCAACTCGTTGGTGCGGGCCATCATATCAAACATTGCGCTACCTGCGGCTACTACCATAGGAGGGATGGAGTTGGAGAAAAGATATGGACGTGAACGTTGTCTTAACATATCAATAATCTCTTTTTTACCGGTGGTGAATCCGCCGACTGCTCCGCCAAATGCTTTGCCCAGGGTGCCGGTAATGATTTCAATTTTGCCCCTAAGATTAAATTGCTCGGTGGTACCGCGGCCTGTTTTACCAACTACGCCGGCAGAGTGAGATTCGTCAACCATAACCATGGCGTTGTATTTTTCTGCAAGGGCATAAATTTTATCCAGAGGACAAACGTTACCGTCCATAGAGAATACGCCGTCGGTGACAATGAGTCTGTGCTTTTGTGCCTGAGCAACTTTTAAACAGTTTTCCAACTCTTCCATATTGGCATTAGCATATCTGTAACGTTGTGCTTTACAAAGTCTTACGCCGTCTATAATGGAAGCGTGGTTAAGGGAATCGGAAATAATTGCATCCTGCTCGCCAAGAAGCGGTTCAAAAACGCCTCCGTTTGCATCAAAACATGCAGCATAAAGGATGGTATCTTCTGTTCCAAAGAACTCTGAAACTTTCTTCTCCAACTCTTTGTGAAGATCTTGTGTTCCGCAGATAAAACGGACACTGGACATTCCGAATCCTCTCTCGTCCAATGCTTTTTTTGCAGCGTTGATAAGAACGGGATGATCGGAGAGGCCAAGATAGTTATTTGCACAAAAATTAAGAACGTCTTTGCCTGTGCTAACTTTAATTGCAGCTTTTTGCGGAGAAACAATAATTCTCTCGTTTTTGAAAAGTCCGGCTTCCTCTATTGATTTAAGCTCGGTCTTTAAATAAGATTGAAAATCTTTATACATAATATATTGTTGTTATTTTAAGTGATAATCTTAAAAAATCTAAAAGACTTACAAAGATAACCATTAAACTGTGAAAAATATTTCCTTTTAGATATAAATTTACTATGCGGTAAAAATTAAGGGACTGTTTTAGATTTTATGATAAAATCAAGGCAGTCTCTAAAATAGTTTTATATTTGCATAATATGATATAATAATAAGATGGAAAGTATAAAAGAGATATTTAAAATAGGGAAGGGGCCTTCCAGCAGTCATACAATGGGACCGCGTACGGCTGCCATAAAGTTTAAAGAAAGAAACAAAGATGCTACATCTTTTGGTATTACATTGTACGGTAGTCTTGCTTCTACCGGAAAAGGACACTTAACGGATATTGCTTTAAAAGAGGTTTTTGGGAAAGAGCATTGTAAAATAAACTGGAGGGGAGATGTGGTGTTGCCCCAACATCCTAACGGACTTTTTTTTGAGGCATACAATGAGTTGGAACAGGTGGTGGATACATGGACTACTTTTAGTATCGGGGGAGGAGATATAAGTGATACGGGAGAAAGAGATCAGAAACAATCAATTTATCCCCACTCCAAAATGTCGGATATATTAACCTGGTGTAAAGATAATGGAACCACTTTCTGGGAGTATGTGACCATGCACGAGGAGAAAGATCTGGATGATTACTTATATGAGGTGTGGCGGGTGATGCGTGAGGCTGTTTTGAGAGGTCTCGATAACGAGGGTGTCTTGCCTGGGGGGCTTAAACTGGGACGCAAGGCGGCATCGTTTTATATGAAAGCAAAAGGATTTCAGGGATCTATGCAGCGTCGGGCTATGACGTTTGCTTTTGCGCTGGCTGTTGCAGAGGAAAATGCTGCAGGGGGGATTATTGTTACTGCTCCTACCTGCGGATCGTGCGGAGTATTGCCGGCAGTCTCTTTTTTTAATCAGAAATTTTATGAGTTCTCCGATAAAAAAATCATCCGGGCTCTTGCCACGGCAGGGCTTATCGGGAATATTATTAAAACAAATGCTTCTATATCGGGAGCAGAAGTGGGGTGTCAGGGAGAAATAGGATCTGCTTGTAGTATGACAGCCGGGGCTTCTGTGCAATTATTCGGAGGTACCCCTTCACAGATAGAGTATGCGGCAGCTATGGGAATGGAACATTTTCTGGGGCTTACCTGCGATCCTATCTGCGGACTTGTTCAGATTCCATGCATAGAGAGAAATGCATTTGCCGCTACCCGTGCCGTAGATGCTAATGTTTATTCTCTTATGACGGATGGAAACCATAGAGTTAGTTTTGATAATGTTATAGAGGTCATGAAGCGTACCGGACGTGATATTCCAAGCTTATACAAAGAGACATCGGGTGGCGGACTTGCTTATGTGCTCTCCGATAAATAAGCGTGATTTTCAAAATAATACGCTCTCCTTGCAATTAAAGTAGGATAAAATAAAAAAAATGGCGTAAATTAGCGTCCGGATTTTTAACAATTAATTTAAACATTTATAAAATTATGGCATTAGCAGTAAACGACGCAAATTTCAAAGAATTGATTAGTAGTGACAAACCTGTATTGGTGGATTTCTGGGCAACATGGTGTGGCCCCTGCAGAATGCTTTCTCCAATAGTTGACGAAATTGCAACTGAATTTGAAGGGAAAGCGGTTGTAGCAAAGTGCAACGTGGACGAGGCTGCCGACGTTACTATGGAATACGGAATCCGTAATATCCCTACATTGCTTTTCTTTAAAGGCGGTGAATTAAAGGATAAGCTGGTTGGTTCTACAACAAAAGCAGCTATTGCAGAGAAATTAAACTCTCTGATGTAGTATCTTTTACCTATTATATTAAGAAATTGCCATAAACGATTGTGGCAATTTCTTAGATACATAGGTTTATAAAATGTATAATGATTAAAAAATAAGAATTATGAGGAGACTCGTTCTAGTACTTGCAGCTTTTATTCTTGTTGCAGTTACCGCAAATGCGCAAAGTGGATTTGGAGTAAAAGCCGGATTGAATTTTAATTCAATGTCGGATATTAAAATAGAAAATCTGGAAACATCCGTACAAAATAAAACGGGATTTCATGTGGGTGTTGTCTATAAATTAAAACTACCTGCAGGACTTGCCCTACAGCCGGAATTGGTTTATACCCAAAAAAGTAGTTCCATTTCTTATGCCGGCGTTAATAAAAAATCGGAGAATAAAATGGGATATCTTCAATTGCCCGTAAATTTGCAATGGGGAGTTGATTTGGTACTGTTCAGGCCGTTTATACAAGTTTCACCTTATGTTGGTTATATGATTCATAACAAAACCGATTTTTTTCAGACTGATTATAAAAAATTCCAATATGGAATAGGTGTTGGAGCCGGGTTGGAAATATGGAAATTCCAGCTTAGCGGAAGATATTGCTGGGATCTGGGTGAGGTTGGAACCTTTAGCTGGGATAAAGCCAATCCCAAAAATATAGAATTTGGCAAAAACCGCGGATTTGAATTATCATTAGCTATTATCTTCTAAAGTGGATATAAACGATATAAAAAATGAGCTGGGAAAAGATTGGAGCAGCTACCAGAATGCATTGGAAGAGGCTCTGAGCAATGATAACGTTCTCCTTACCCAAATCAATACATATCTTATTAAAAATGCCGGAAAACAACTTCGGCCTATTTTATCGCTGTTGGCAGCTAAAGCCTGCGGTGAAATAAATCATACAAATTTTCATTGTGCAGCTGTAAGCGAAATGGTGCATACAGCCACACTTTTGCATGACGATGTTGCCGATAACGGTGATATGCGGCGTGGCGTTCCAACCGTAAAAGCAGTATTCAATCAGGCAGCATCTGTGTTGGCCGGCGATTATTGGCTTGCAAGGGCATTGCGAATCCTCACCGATAAATGCAGCAAAGAGGTGCTCGATTGTTTTGCCTTGTCGTTGCAGGAACTCTCGGAGGGAGAGATTATCCAGATGGAAAAAGCAGACTCGCTTAACACCACGGAATCTGATTATTATCAGATTATTGCTCGTAAAACGGCCAGCCTGTTCATTGCATCTGTAAAAAGTGCCGCCCTCTGTGTGAATGCCCCTGCGAACTACATAGGGGCTATTACAAACTATGCCTACCACCTTGGTCTGGCATTTCAGATACGGGATGATATCTTTGATTATTCTCCCGATATGAAGACCGGCAAACTCGCCGGTTCCGATCTTAAAGAGCGTAAAATAACCCTCCCATTATTAGGAGCCATGCAAAATGCTCCGCAGCAGCGTGAGACAATCATAGCACTTATCTCGCAAATTCCCAATTCCGTAGTAAAAGGGGGAGAAATAAGCGGAGAAGAAAAAGACATTATCCAAAAAATAAACGAATTTATTTATGCAAATAATGGCATTCAATATGCTCAGGCATCTTTGGAAAACCAAACCTGCGAGGCCATTGCTGCCCTCTCCATCCTTCCCGGCGGTATTGCCAAAGAACGTCTTGCCCAACTAGCCGTTTATTTAGGAACCCGGGCAAACTAGCAATTCAATAAATTTGTCTCAAATGGGTTACAGAAACAACGAGCCTCTATCCTTTATTTACAAGAATATCTTCACGCCCTTTCATCTCCTCTGCTAGCCAATAATCTTCATTCCATTGAGGTTCTTGCAAGGGGGCCGAGTTGTCAATTTTAAAAGCCATGTAGGTGATGGCAAGCCCTTTTTTTATGTAATGCGCTTCGTAGAAAGTACGGATTGATAAAATAGTATCTGCCCGGCCGCTGCCGTAGATGTTGTTATCTGCCTCTAAGATTGTGAGGTTGTTGGATTTAGTACAGGCTAGGGTGTATTGATGGAGAAACTGACTGTCGGTCTTTAGATTGATAATGCCGCCGGGGGTAAGAAAATTTTTGTAGCGGTTTAAGAACATGGTGCCGGTAAGCCTTTTGCGGGTGCGGTTGAGTTGCGGATCGGCAAAGGTGATCCAAATCTCCGATATTTCTGCGGTTCCAAACAACGATTCTATAAATTCGATACGGGTGCGGATAAAAGCTACGTTGGAAAGGTTCTCTTGCTGGGCATATTTTGCCCCTTTCCAGAGGCGGGCTCCTTTAATATCTATTCCAATGAAGTTTTTATGGGGAAACATCTGGGCCAGGGAGAGCGTGTATTCCCCTTTCCCACAGCCTAGTTCCAGAATAATGGGATTGTTGTTGCCAAAAACTTCCGCTCCCCATTTTCCTTTTAACGGGTAATCTTTGTTCAGTACCTCTTCTGTAGATGGTTGGTAAAGGCAGTTAAATGTTTCGTTCTCTCTAAATTTTCTGAGTTTATCTTTTCCGCTCATGGGTGTTTTGTGCTAGTTTGCAGCAAGCGCCAAATCCTATAATGTTCTTATAAATATTGGGATTGCCTGTTTGTTTGATTGTAAATTGCCAGGTGCCGCTCTCTTTATTGTTTATGTTTTTAATAAACGGCCATTCTATCTCTATGACTCCGTGGGATAACCGATACACTCCCTCTGTTTGGGTAACATTTATGGGAAGTACTACGTTGTTATAGTAGTATCTTCCTCCCGGAGATTTTAAGCATACTTCAATAGGGAATCCGTTGCTATTATTTAAGTTCCGGTTATTTTTTATTTGGGCGGAAAAATAGATTTCGCAGGTATGAGTGGTATCGGTGAGATCCAGACTAAAAAAAAGAGGTGTATTCTTCTCCCAACCTTTTATTGGGCTGAGAGTTGTATATACGTAGTCTTTAGGTGGTTGTGACTGTGGCTGGTTGCAGCCGGCCAGTAATATGGTTGCAACCAGCACCAGCCATTTATTTTTCACTGTTGTTATTCCCATTTTTTCTTGGCGGCCTGCGGCGGTTGTTCCGTTTTTTGTTTTTTTCTACATCAAAACGCGAGATGCTGTCTTCTCCTACCGCACTCAGGAATTCCGGTGATTTTACGGAGATGGCTTCCAGAAGTGAAGGAGCTTTTATTCCTTTTTTATTTAGATGGATAATCTCCCGCACCTCTTTGGCTGAGAGAGTTTTCATATTTGCCATACTATGAGAATCGTATGAGAACCACATAATACCCCGGAGGATATCTGTTTTCATAAGATAGGCATCACCGTCTTCTAATTGCAGTGGTTCCGTAACTCTTGGGATATGACTTTGGGCATCTATGTAGG
>JAVWIB010000039.1:0-22212 GCA_036639755.1 Bacteroidales bacterium | reverse complement strand
ATAAATTAAAACAATCGATGAATGAAAATTCAAATCCGGCAATTGTGATATATAAGAGGAGATAAAAAAAGAAATTTGTAAAATAAAAACTAATTCGTAAATTTGGATTACTTAAAGAAACAACAATGACTTAAAAAGTCCTGTTAACTGTACTAAGAATGGGGTAAACCAATAAAATGTAAGTATAACATAGTGAATGGGACATGGGAAAAATAATACTTAACGTAAAACATAGATATTTACTTAAGGTAGTCTTATGCGCTTTGATTTGTATAACGACGAATCATATTATGGCTCAATCGGGATATTATGTGAAAGGGCAGATCGCTTTGAACGAGACAACCTATTGCACTGATTATACCATATCATTAATTACTCCTAAGGGAAAGTTTGTCGGTTTTACCCTCACAGATAGTAAAGGTATGTTTGAGATACAAGTTGATTCTGCCGGGAAATATATATTAAACATATCGTTTCGGCAGGATAGTATTCGCTCAGATTCTCTTAATATTGATTCGGATATATATATGGGAAAAATTTTGCTAAATGAGCCAAATTATAAATTAGACGAAATCGTAATAAAAGCTAAGCAGTATATCACTAAAAACTTTATTCAAAAAATTGAATTTAATATAAGTAAATCTTCATTTAAAGATGGATACAGTGGCTACGAGTTAATTCAAGAGATTCCAAGAGTTTCTGCCAATGAAAATACCATGAGTTATCTCGGGAAAAAAGGGAGTTTAATGTTACAAGTTAATGGAAAAAATATCCCTTTATCGGGAAAAACAATGATGGATTATATTAAAAGTATTCCATCCTCTTCCATCGAAAAAATAGAGATTATAAAATCTTCGGCTTTTTCTGATGCAGAGACATCCGGAATGTATTTGAATATTAGTTTAAAGAAAACATCAAAAAAATCCATCTGGCAGGTATCGGAACAAACAACTTTTGCAAATAAGCTTTCTCAGAATCTCTTAGGAACAGTATATTTATCAAGAAAAAAATTAACGCTTTTATCTAGTATTCAAGGATCTTTCCATCAAAAACAATATATTCACGATAATACGTTGATTGAACACAATTTTCAAAAATGGAATAATAGCATACGTAATTCAAAAGAATATGATATTAATTATAATCTAAATATTGACTATGCTTTTGGTAAAAGTACTATTTCAGCCATGTATAATTTATACTACTTAAATAGTGGTATTAACGGAAGAATTGAGTCTGTGACTGACCCTGTGCTTGTGCAACGGAGTTTTTCGACAATGGAAGATTCGTCTTACTTTTTTTTGCATTCTTTTAAAACTAATTATCAATTAGATATTAGTAATAAATCTAATTTTAATACTAGCATTGACTATATATTAAAAAATTACAAGATAAATCAAACCATTATAAATGATAATTCTTCAAGTGAATACTCATCACAAAATACTATATCAAAAGCGTTGGTCTGGCAGATGAATTACTTTTATGGAAATGAAGAACTCTTTAATTTTAGGGGAGGTGTAAAAGCCAATATAGTACAAACATTGTCGGATTATTACGACACTTTTAAATATACGGAAAACACTATAGCTGTTTATGCTGATATGCAAAAGAGTTTTGTGGAAAAATGGAATTTTAGCATAGGTGGGAGATATGAATACTATTTGATAGATGATATGCTTAATAAGAACAATAGCAAAAATACATATAATTCAGGTAGTTTTTTCCCAAGTGCAATTATGAGTTTCTCCCCAAATGAAGAAAATTATTTAGAACTATCATACTCTAAAAGTATATCCAGACCTTCATTTAACTCCATTACTCCGTATAAAAAATATGTATCTCCAACAGAGTACTATGTTGGCAATCCGCTTTTGAAACCTATGATATATCATAATGTAGATTTATCATACTCTCATAATGATTTATCCGTATCTACTTACTACGAGCACAAAAAGGATGGAATTGACCAAATAGTAAAAAGAGTTGCAAATACAGATACTCTTTTTTATACTTTTGATAATGTATACTCTCATAGCAATATAGGATTCGTATTAAGTTATACACTCAAGCCTACATGGTGGTATAGGAGTATTAGTGAAGTGAATGGTAACCTATCTTTTATATCTTCTAAAATTGATAATCAACAAAGATCTGAGGGAATAACCATATCTACTAAAAATTTGTTTTACTTGAATAGGGATCGAACTTTCTCTTTTGGGATTAACTATTCCTATTTCTCCCCAACTCAAGAGGGTTTATATAGCTATAAAAGTTCTGCGTCCTTAGATTTAAGTTTACGGATGCTACTTCTTAATAAAAAACTCTCAATTCAGATATTTGGAACAGATATTCTAAAGCAGAGTGTCTCTAAATATAGTTTAATATCAAAACAAATATCACAATATTATTATAACTATAACGAGGCTAGGAAGCTTTATATAAACATCTCATTTACTTTTGGAAATAGCTCTTATAAGAGATCTTCCGGGCAGGATAGCGACACTATTATTTCTAGATTTTAATGTAATATACAAAGTACTATTGCATATGTTCTCTCAATTTTTTCACACCTCTTTTGAGCAATGTTTTTACGGTATTAATGGAGATATGCAGTTCATCGGCGGCTTCCTTATATTTTAACTCTTTTACAATCACCGCCTCCACAACATTACGGGTCTGATCGGGCAAAGAAGAAAAGGCTTGCGATACCTTTATCACTACCTCCTCGGTTATGGAAGAAACCTCCTCCAAAGGAATATCAAATCCGTTAATATCGCCCGACTCATTCAGAATATCCCTTTTAACAATTTTTGTCATACAGGTATTTCTTACGGCATTATAAAGATAGGACGATAAGCCCCCCGATGATACTTTTAACAGATAATTCCCTTGCCACAGCTTTACAAACAACTCTTGTACAACATCCTCAGCAACTCCCACATCTTTGAGTAACTCGTTTGCAAACAAGACAAGAGGTCTGTAATAAGAATCAAACAGCATTTTCATACCTATCTCCTTATCCCTCTTTAATGTATTAAGTATATCTCCGTTTTCAATCATCAGCTTAGGCCTCTTATGCAAAAATACATTTTTTAATTTATAATACCTATTAAAAAAGGGACTCAATCCCTAAAGATTGAATCCCCATTTACTATAAAATAGTATAATCGCTCTAAAAACTATGCGCCAAAGTTATCATACATAACATTTTCCGCAGGAACACCTTGCTGATCCAACATCTTGGTAACAGCAGAGGTCATCATTGGAGGACCGCACAAATAGTATTCGATATCCTCAGGAGCCTCATGAGTCTTAAGATAATTATCAAACAATACCTGATGGATAAATCCTTTAGGGCCGGTCCAATTCTCCTCCGGTTTAGCATCGGAAAGGGCAATGTGGAAACTAAAGTTAGGGAACTCCCTCTCAATAGCTCTGAAATCCTCCTCATAGAAAATCTCGCGGGTAGAACGGGCTCCGTACCAGAAACTAACTTTACGGGTAGTCTTCTCTGTCTTAAATAAATGGAAAATATGAGAACGCATAGGAGCCATACCTGCGCCACCGCCCACAAACACAATTTCGTTTTGGGTAGGTCTGATAAAGAACTCGCCGTAAGGTCCCGATATTGTAACCTTATCACCCGGTTTGCGTGAGAAAATATAGGAAGAACTGATACCCGGATTAACCGGCATAAATCCACCTATAGCTCTATCGAACGGAGGAGTAGCAATACGGATGTTCAACATCACAATATTACCCTCAGCAGGATGGTTGGCCATAGAATAAGCTCTGAACGTATCTGTAGGATTCTTCATCTTAAGGTCCCAAAGCTTCATTTTATCCCAATCCTCATGATATTCAGGCTCAATATCCATTGTCTTATAATCTACCTCGCAGGCAGGAATATCAATCTGGATATAGCCGCCCGATTTAAACTTAAGGTTCTCACCCTCGGGCAGTTTTACCACAAACTCTTTAATAAAAGTAGCCACGTTATGATTGCTCACAACCTCACATTCCCATTTCTTAATACCAAGAACTTCTTCCGGAATTACAATATTCAGATCTTCCTTCACTTTTACCTGACAACCTAGTCTCCAATTATTCTGAATCTGTTTACGGGAAAAGAAACCAACCTCGGTAGGAAGGATCTCTCCGCCACCTTTTATAACACGGCATTTGCACATACCGCAGGTTCCGCCCCCACCGCAGGCAGAAGGGAGGAATATCTTGTTATTAGCAAGAGTAGACAACAAAGAGGAGCCGGGAGTCACCTCCAGATCTCTCTCTCCGTCATTAATATTAATTTTAACAATACCGCTTGGGGTCAGTTTGGTTTTTGCATAGAGCAAAAGCCCCACCAAAATAAGGGTTAGCGCCAAAAAAGCTACTACCGATACAATTATCAATTGAATTAAATTACTATCCATAATATATACTCTTTTAGCCGTTAAAGTTTAATACCCATGAAGCTCATAAATGCAATACCCATGAGTCCGGTAATAATAAATGTAATACCCAACCCTTTAAGCGGAGCAGGCACATTTGAATAAGCAAGTTTCTCCCTGATGGCCGCAAGTGCTACAATTGCAATAAACCATCCGAAACCTGAACCCAAACCAAAAACCGTTGCCTCGGACAGAGTAGCATACCCTCTCTCCTGCATAAACAACGATCCACCCAGGATAGCACAGTTTACAGCAATCAACGGGAGGAAAATACCCAGTGAAGCATATAAGGAAGGGGAGAACTTCTCCACCACCATTTCTACAATTTGTACGATTGAAGCAACAACCGCAATAAAGATGATAAAACTTAAGAAACTAAGGTCAATGCTTGCATAATCCTCTCCCAACCATGCTAGAGAACCGGAAGAAAGAATATATTTATTGAGCAAGTAGTTAATGGGCAGGGTTACACCCAGCACAAAAATCACTGCAACACCTAAACCTGTAGCTGTCTTAACATTTTTTGATACCGCCAAGAATGAACACATTCCCAAAAAGAAGGCGAATATCATATTGTCCACAAAAATGGACTTAACGAATAAACTAATTAAATCTTGCATATTGGTATGTGTTTATTTTTTTTCTTGTAAATCTTTCTGGAAACTCCTCTGCACCCAGATAATCATCCCCACCAGGATTAGTGCCATAGGAGGGAGAATAAACAGGCCGTTATTTTCGTAGAAGCCGCCGTTCTTAATATACCAGCTTGCGGGTATAATAGGGAAGCCAAACAAAGTACCGGAACCTAACAGCTCTCTGAAGAAAGCAATTACAATCAGTACCAAACCATATCCGAATCCGTTAGCCAAACCGTCAATAAAAGAAGGAATCGGTTTATTGCCAAGGGCAAAGGCCTCTATCCTACCCATAATAATACAGTTGGTAATAATAAGTCCCACAAATACAGAGAGCTGTTTGCTCACCTCGTAAACATAAGCCTTAAGCACCTGATCTACTAAAATTACGAACATGGCAACAACTACAAGTTGCACAATAATACGTATTCTATTAGGAATTGTATTTCTAATAAGAGATACCAAAAAGCTGGAACAACCTGTTACAATTGTAACGGAAAGCGCCATAACGCATGCAGGCTCCAGTTTTACAGTTACGGCAAGAGCCGAACATATACCTAACACCAATACGGTAACCGGATTGGCATTAAAAATAGGGTTTATATAAATCTTTTTATCCATTGCCGTACGTTATTTAATAGAAGTTGAATCTGCCTTTACCATAAGGGAATCTGTAGTCACTGTAAGAGAATCGGCCCCTATTGTTAAAGAATCGGCCGGCACAGCAGCCAGTTTCTGTTTTTCAGCCTCCATATAAGGTAAATAATACTCCAGCCAGCTTGTTATCGTTCCTTCCAAAGCCTTACTGGTAATGGTACCTCCCGATATTGCATCTACTTCATGAGTACTGCCTGCCGGCGCTCCCCCCTTTACAATCAGAATAGGAGAGAATGTACCGTTGGTAAACAACTCTTTATTCTTAAACTGATTACTAAACGCAGGAATTGCTATCTCTGCACCCAAACCCGGAGTTTCCCCTTTATGAGAGAATGTAGCACCGTAAATTGTATCAAAATTAGAATCGATTGCAAGATAGCCCCAGATAGGACCCCACAATCCGGCTCCGTAACAAGATAAAATATAAACATCCTTATTATCAAGTACACACATAAACACCGGTAATTTAATCTTAGCCTTCAGTTCATCCTGCTTTGCAGCATCTGTTGCTGCCGCAACCTGCTTCATAATATCGAACTGCTCTTTAAGATCAACCTTAAAGGCATCTCCCTCTACGGTTTCTCCTTTATAATTAACAATAAACGCAGCTTTTATATATTTATTATACTCGCTCTCCACATAAGTATTCTTATCGGGAGCAGAAGCTACATCCTGAGCCAGGCCTACAGAAAAGAGCAGGCTAAGCTGTTTTTCAACATCTATATTTCTTTGTTGCTGGTCCTTAAGACTGGAAGAAACAAAAGCGAGTACCGCTGCAACAAATACAACCAATACGGTTGCATAAATTATTGTATATGAATTTTTATTTGTATCCATGGTAGTTGCTTATTTAGTTACTGCTCTTTTGAGTCTTCTTTTAATATTCACCTCTACTACATAGTAGTCGATAAGCGGTGCAAATGTATTCATCAGCAAAATAGAAAGCATCATTCCTTCCGGATAACCAGGATTGAACAACCTCACAATCATTGCCACAACACCTACAAAGAAACCGTAAATCCATTTACCGCACTCGGTCTGAGACGATGTTACAGGATCTGTAGCCATAAAAACCGCACCAAAGGCAAAACCACCCATCACCAGATGGTTTATAGCAGGATAAGCGGCATATGTACCGGGGTCTGCAAATCCGTTGGCAAGGAAACCCACTGCCAGTGCACCGGCAACGCAGGATACCATAATCTTCCAGCTTGCAATGCCGGTAAAAATAAGAATAACCGCTCCAATTAAAATTGCAATAGTAGATGTCTCTCCGATACTACCGGGGATATTTCCAATAAACATCTGCATGAAATCAGGTGTCTGGGCTCCCGATGATGCCAACGCCAAAGGAGTAGCACCCGAGAAACCGTCTGCAATAGGGAGTGCCTTTTTAGTAAGCCCCTCAATCCAGATCGTATCACCGGAAATCTGCGAAGGATAAGCAAAGAATACAAAAGCCCTTGCCAGTAAAGCTGGATTCCAGATATTCATACCGGTACCGCCAAAAACCTCTTTACCTATAATAACCGCAAACGCAACAGCCAGAGCAAGAATCCAAAGCGGAACATCCACCGGCATAATAAGCGGAATAAGCATACCCGAAACCAGATAACCCTCATTCACCTCATGACCTCGAATCTGCGCAGATGCGAACTCAATACCAAGTCCTACAACATACGAAACAAGAATCAGAGGAAGAACCTTAAGGAATCCAAACCATATTTTCGCCCAGAAAGTCATATCAAGGCCAAAAGCAATCGAATGTTGCTCACCAACATTCCAGATTCCAAACGCAAGTGCAGGGAGAAGTGCAACAACAACCACACTCATCACCCTCTTAAGATCTATACAATCTCTAACATGAGTACCTCTACGTGTAACCGTATCGGGTACAAACAGAAATGTCTCAAAGGCATCAAAGGTAGAGTGTAGGAAACTCAATTTACCCCCTTTACTAAAAGCGGGTTTCATCTTTTCTACTAAATTCAATAATACTTTCATATACTCTAAATTAAGCCATTTCTTTAATCATCATATTAATCCCCTTGCTCACAATATCCTGTACATCAATTTTAGAAGGACAAACATACTCGCAAAGAGCAAGATCCTCTTCAACAACCTCATAAATACCAAGTTGCTCCATTTTATCAATATCCTCTGCCAAAATAGCCTTTAACAGATAAACAGGATAAATATCCATAGGAACCACTTTCTCATACAAACCGGTAACCACAAAAGCTCTGCGTCCTCCGTTAAGATTCGTATCTACCTTGTATCTCTTATCGGGACAAAGCCATGAAAAATAAGAGTGTGAGAAACTAAATTTCTTAGACCTTATTACCTTAGCCCAGCCAAGAAGTTCATAATAATTACCTTCCGAAATAACGGTAATCTGGTTATTGTAAAATCCAAGAGATCCGTCATGACCCACATTGGTGCCGCTCAGTACATCTCCGCTGATATAGCGCATGCCTACCTCCTGTCCGTAAATCTCTTTCTCTTTCTTACCTACCAGAAAATCAATCTCTTTAACAGGCATTCCGGGAAGACATTTTATATAACAAGGCTTTTCCATTGCCGATCCCGTAACAGCTACCAACCGGCTTACATCGTAAATCCCTTTGGTAAACAATTTGCCAATAGAGGCAACATGTATAGGGTCTACCGTCCAGACAACCTCTCCTTTTCCAATAGGAGAAACATGATGAATCTGCACTCCCACATTACCTGCAGGATGCGGACCGTCAAAACCGCAATGTTTTACATTCTTTAATTTATACAGCGGAGAAGCTGCAAAATCTTTAGAACTAAGGCCGATAAAAATACCTCCTTTGGTAAATTTATTCAGCACATCTACACCGGCCTGCAAATTATCAATCTCATCCTTCAGGATAAAATTAACATCGGGTGCCAAAGGTGCAGAATTAAATCCGGAGATAAAAATAGCCTTGGGCTCATCAAGCGGATTGGCAATCGTTCCATACGGTCTCTGTTTGATAGTAGCCCATAAGCCACTCTCCAACAAATGTTTTGCCAGATCCTCTTTACCGTTTTTAATAATATCCTTGGTACCGAATGCTATGTAATCGATAATACGGTCTGCCTTTATACGAATCTCAAGAAGTTTGCGCTTCTCTCCGCGTATAACAGATTCAACAGTACCGCTGCAAGGGGAAACGAACACTATCTCCGGACGATATTTATCGGTAAAAACAACCGAACCGGCCTTAACAGCATCTCCTTCCCTTACTACTAATCTAGGAATCAGGCCTTTAAAGTCAGTTGGCTTCACCGATATCACATCCGAAACAATAGTCTTTTCTATTCTGAGCTCTGCATTCCCTTTAATAGGAATATCCAGCCCTCTGTTTAATCGAATATGTTTTAACATTATTTCAGAAATTTTGCGCAAATATACATAACAAATTGTAATTAATTACGTAATTTTCAGTTTTGATTTTGTTTTTTTGAGTAGTAGATTTGCAATATGATGACACAAGAGAATTCTTTACTATTTAACGGACTCAATGCAGCTCAATATCAAGCTGTTAAAAACATAGAAGGCCCTTCTCTGATTATTGCGGGAGCGGGTAGCGGAAAAACAAAAGTTTTAACGTGCAGGATTGCCAACATTCTGGAGAACGGTTACGACCCCTCCTGCATACTGGCCCTCACTTTTACCAACAAGGCATCCAAGGAGATGAAATCCAGAATTGCCGCTATAGTAGGAGAAGCAAAAGCCCGTCGGCTATGGATGGGAACTTTCCACTCCATTTTTATCCGTTTCCTACGGGAAGAGGCACCGTTGCTTGGTTTTCCCAAAACATTTACCATTTACGATACCACTGATAGCCGGAGCCTGTTAAAAGCATGCATCAAAGAACTCCAGTTAGATGACAAAATATACAAGCCCAACGAGGTACACTCCCGTATCTCCATGTCCAAAAACAATCTGGTAACCGCAGAAGCCTACGCAAGAAACAACAACCTTATTCAAAATGATGCTGCCGTAAAAAAGCCGCGCATCCACGAAATTTACCAGCTCTACTCTAAAAAATGCAAATTATCGGGGGCCATGGATTTTGACGACATTCTGGTCTTCACCAACATCCTATTCCGCGATTTTCCAGATGCTCTGCAGCGGATAAAAAGCCGTTTCAAGTTTATTATGGTAGATGAGTATCAGGATACAAACTTTTCCCAGTACCTCATTATCAAAAAATTATCTCAGGAACACCGCAATATATCCGTAGTAGGAGACGATGCCCAGAGCATTTACTCATTCCGAGGCGCAAGGATAGAGAATATCCTCAATTTTAAAAAGGATTATCCCGATGCCAAAGAGTACCGTCTGGAACAAAATTACCGTTCCACACAAACCATTGTAAATGCAGCCAACTCCCTGATAGACAAAAATAAAATGCAACTCAAAAAAAGATGTTTCTCCCGGCACGAACAAGGAGAACTCATTGAACTGATTAACGCATTTACCGAACAGGAAGAGGGATTTATGGTAGCCGGCTCCATTATGGAACAAATCCATAAAACCAAAGAGCCTTATAGCAGTTTTGCCATTCTGTACCGTACCAATGCGCAGAGCCGTGTTATAGAAGAGGCACTGCGCCGTAAAAATATGCCTTACAAAATTTTTGCAGGACACTCTTTCTACGACCGGGCAGAGGTAAAAGACATGCTCGCCTACGTGCGTCTTGCCGCCATTGAAAAAGATGATGAAGCATTCAAACGTTTTGTTAACTTCCCCGCCCGCGGATTTGGCGAGACATCGCTGAATAAGCTAAAAGAGGCGGCAAACGCCAAAGAAATATCGTTAAGCGAAGCGGTTAAAAACGAAAATCTGGAAGCATTCAATCTGAAAGGGGGCACCGTTCAAAAAATAAAAAGTTTTGTAGCAGCCATTGAGCAGGTGCGGGAAAAACTCCCCTACACCAATGCCTACGATATTGCCATGGAGATGAATATGCGTTTTGGCATTACCGAATTTCTCAAACAAGACACCTCCGTAGAGGCCCAGAGCCGGGTAGAAAACGTAGAGGAGCTATTTAACAGTATAAAAGAATTTGTAGAGGACGGAGATCAGGAATACCAGAATATGGCGGCAGAAGGGTATGATATCCCAATCGTAACATTGGATCTTTATCTGGAAAACGTCTCTCTGCTAAGCGATCTGGACGGCAAAGAAAAAGAGGAAGATAAAAACAAAATAGCTCTCATGACCGTACACTCGTCAAAAGGGCTTGAATTTCCATATGTATATATAATAGGTATGGAGGAGAATTTATTCCCCTCCCAGAGCCGTGGGGGAGATAGCGAGCAGGAGATGGAAGAGGAAAGGAGATTATTCTACGTAGCCGTTACCCGTGCCGAGAAAGGGGTAAAACTCTCGTTCGCCCATTCCCGCATAAAATGGGGAAGCCACGTAAGCAACGCCCCCAGCCGCTTTCTGAAGGAGATTGACAAACAATATGTACTCAATCCTCTCACCGATTTTCAAGACGAAATCCGAACCCCTTATGATGAGGATTCTCTCAATACCTCCCAGTTTGTCCCCAAAAAAGTTTTTCAGCCGCACAGCAGCATAACCGCAAATTATCCGGGGGCCAACCGCAGTGGAGCAGGCAACAGACCGGCCACATTATCGGGAGGAGGAGTAAACCGGCAATCTACCCCCCCGGAACAACGCCCGGCATTCAGCAGACCCGTCCAAACCAGATTTGCCGATTCCAACTTTACAGCCGACTCCCCCTCAAAAATGGCAGCCGGTCAAACAATCGAGCACGAACGTTTTGGGCTTGGCATCATTATTTCAATAGAAGGAGATCCAACCAATCTCAAGGCAATTGTAGATTTTAAGGAGGGCGGTAGAAAGACTTTGCTCCTAAAATTTGCCAAAATAAGAATAATTTCATAAAAAAAACGCAAAAAAGCCTGTCCCATTTTTTAGTTTGGCACAGGCTTTGTAATAAAATACTATGAAGTTTTTCATAGTTTAAGTTTAGGTTAAGTAGCGAGGCCGATCCATTCCGGATTTGGTCTCGTGAAATTTTAAACCCATTCCATTTTCAATTCCATTTTCATTTCCGCCTCTATAACGGTTCATTCCTTCGAAAATTTTGGATTAAGTAAAAATTTATTGATATATAGTAAAAATAAACTTGAGCTTTTATTACCTTTGTGAAAATCAACTAAAATACTATTCTATGAATATAAAAAGCACATTGCTTGTAGCTACAGCCATGCTGTTTACAGGCGGGATTTATGCCCAGACAATAGGAGAAACTCAGTTAAAAGAGATTCAGAAAAGTTTTGTAAAGGATGCTCAGACAACCGCTTTGCAGAATTTGCTTACCAACGACAAGGATATTAAATCCAAAACCCTGAACAGAGATTTGCAAGGAAAGATTGATCATTTCTTCAAATACAGGGCAGATGTTAAAGGAATTACAAATCAGTACGGTTCCGGCAGATGCTGGATGTTTACCTCTATGAACGCTCTTCGTCCCGGTGCTATGAAAAAGTACAATCTCTCCGATTTTGATTTTTCTCATAACTATAATTATTTCTGGGATATTTTTGAGAAATCAAATCTATTTCTGGAAAATATGATTGCAACTGCCGGAAAGGATATGGACGACAGAGAGGTTGCCACATTTTTCAGTTCACCGATAGGTGACGGAGGCGTTTGGAATCTTTTCTACAATGTTGCCGAGAAATACGGAGTGGTTCCGCAAAGTGTAATGCCTGAAACAGAGCACTCCAACAACACAAGCGGCATGTTGGGTGTTCTTAATGAGTGCCTGAGGAAGGGGGGATATGATTTACGCCAGATGGCGGCAGCCGGCAAAAAGGCCCCTGAATTATCGGGAGAGAAAATGAATATTTTAAAAGATGTTTACCGGGTTCTGGCATTGTGCCTTGGCGAACCTCCTACAGAATTTACATGGAGATATAAAACCGAAGACGGCGAGGTAAAAACCCTTGCATCTACCCCTAAAGAGTTCTATGCAAGCATTAAACCGGCAGATTATGCACCATCTAACTATATTATGATCATGAATGATCCAACCAGAGAGTATTATAAAGTATACGAAATTAAAAACTACCGCAACACACTGGAAGGGATAAACTGGATCTACCTCAATCTCCCTAACGAGGAGATTAAACCGGCAGCCCTTGCTTCTATTAAAAACAACGAGCCTCTTTACGGTTCATGTGATGTTGGAAAACAAAATAACAGCAAAGAAGGGATAGCAGATCCCAATATGTATAACTCTCAACTCCTGCTTGGAATTAGCGGAGGTATGGATAAAAAAGCCCGCATCCTAACCCGCCAGAGCGGCTCTTCGCATGCAATGCTTATTATGGCGTGCGATACGGATGAGAACGACAACCCCGTTAAGTGGCAATTCGAGAATAGCTGGGGTGCTTCAGCCGGCCATAACGGCTATCTTACCTTCACCGATAAATGGTTTGACGAATATATGTTCCGCGTGGTAATCAACAAAAACTATCTGAGTCCCAAAGCACAAAAAGCAGCTACCGAAAAACCGGTTCTGCTACCTGTCTGGGATTATATGTTCTAAAAAAACGAAAATAATTTGAACCTTTCTTAAACGAATCTGTTTTATAAGGGAAATAGTTTTTTAAGTTAGGTTAAGTCGGGAGAGCCGTTGCAGATTAAATTTGCAGCGGCTCTTTTTTTGTAGATTATTTGCCCGATGGAACAGGGGCAAAACCCGGAGTTGCGGTACGAATCATAGGATTTGGGTTCCGATACCCGCTGCGCACCTGAGCGTTGGCACCATTCTGGAGCATCATAAGCAATTGCCCCAATATCTGTTTAAGGGGATTGCGGCTCTTGGATAGTGTGGTGATGAAATCGGGCGTGCTGCTCACAAGTCCCAAACGGGCAAGATCGGCTACCATCTCGGCTTTTACCCGCTCCATAGCCTCTCTGGCGGCCTTGGTCTCCACCCACCCCTCTCCTACATACCCCATGGCAATTAATTTCCGATAATATCCGTCAATCCCGTTGGAAAAATAATCAATCCTTATAAGAGTTTGCTTTAGCTCCTGCTGACTCAACATCTGATATCGGTTCTTGCTGTCTCTTGCCGGCACAGGAAGTTTATCGGGAAGCATAAGAGAGGTGTTAATACCGTTTTTAACCTCTCCGGATCCGGTATTTAACGGGTTACCTATCGTTTTATCAATTGGAAGTTTTTTCTCCTGCACACCTATGGAAATACCGTCTTTGTTTTTAATTGTATTTAAAAATTTATCGGGACTTAAAGTATTGTTACTCTTGATAAACTGCAGGATGGTATCACGCAGTCCTGCGGAGAGAATTTTTTCATCTACCCCGGTCTGAATAATATTCATCAGCTCCTGCTCCAGCTCTTTTTGCTGAGACTGCTGTGACTGTTGTCCTTGCTGCGACTGCTGTATCTTTTGTTGTCCGAATGCAACTTCACAAACAAAACAAGAGTATAAAACCAATGTACCGATTAGTTTTATACTCTTATTTGTTGTTATTATTTGTGCATTTTTACATCCCATGAAGCTAGGGTAAAACAAAACTGGTGCCAAGATTGCTAAACTCGTAGCAATGCATGTTCAAGATCTTCACATCCAATTTTTTAACACCAATAGGAAGTGCTACAGATATTTTACTTAACGGATTAATTACATAAGTCTTTTTTAGAAAATTAAGGGTGTATGGAATATCGCATTTGTTTGAAATCTCATAGAAGTCTTTTTTGCCGTTCGAGTAAATTTTCGCAAACGCCAAAGTAGAGTGGGCAAACTGTTCCAACAACTCTTTTTTACCGGCCAGATTCCCATTAAAATATCCTAATGTAGTTCCATTATCCAAACTCTTTCTGATGCATTGCTGTTTTGCGGCATCGGCCTCCTCTCCTTGCAGGGCACATGCCGCAGCATATTCTTTATCATGAACAAACAATAAAGTCATAGGCCGGAACCGGGGAGCCATTCTGTTATCCTCCAGCAAATCGTACGATTCAATAATAGGTTCATGCGAATCGGAAGCAGAGATCACAGTCAATCCCATATCTTGGCTCCATGAAAGAACACGCGGATAATACTCATGATTATTAATCACCTCAATACCCTTAATCATGCCGCTCTTTAACAAATCATCCTGAAACGGAGTAATAACACATGTATCAACCGCCCATCCCGGATGGTTAAAGATAATGTAGGCTCCCTGATTGTATGCCTCCGTTATGGATGCCTTGGCATCATCTATTTTTATTTTATTGGCATCTTTTATAAATAATGCATTAAAATGTCCAAGCACCCCCTGTTTACGAGTTATTTCAATTCCTTTAATAAGGGTAATACCCAACTCTTTGGCTCTCGGCAATGCTATATCATACGAGACGTTTAAATCGTCGGGAAGATATTGTTTATAAGGCCTGTACTCAATATGATCCGTAATTGCAAGGACATCCAAGCCATCCGACCATGCCTCATCAATCCGGTAAGTAGGCCATACAAGGCCGTCCGAGAACATTGTATGAATATGGAAATCCCCTTTCAGCACGGTATAAGGCCCTATTTTAGGTATAATAATCTCCTTCCTCTGAAGTTCTTTGTTATTGGGAGAATAAATTTTATTCACATTCCCAATATTCTGGGCGATGCCTCCCACAGAGAAAAGCATCGTCCATCCTACTAATAATGGTGTTAATAATTTCATAAACGACATGGTGTAAATAATTTTATAAATTACATTGGATTTTGAAGAATATTTCCTTGACTGTTATCTATTTCAGACTGCGGTATAGGGAATAATTCATTAATTCCTTCTTTAAAATTAGCATTTGGTTTAATAGCTTTATAGGCAGGATTACTCAATGCGGCTTTTGCTGTTTTAGTTCTTATCAAATTAAAATAACGATGCCCCTCCATAGCAAATTCCACCCGATTTTCCTGCTGTATTGCCTTAAACAATTGCTCTGCAGAAACGGAGATTGGAGCAAGACCGGCTCTATTCCGTACCTTATTAACATAGATTCTGGCCAAATCATCCGCCCCCTGTTTGTTACAAGCTTCCGCATAGATAAGATAAATTTCCGACAATCTCATTACCCGTAAATTATTAGGAAAAGAAAAGATATCCTCCGTTCCGATTCTTTCATATGGCTTTATATAGGCTTTCTGATTATAATAACCGGTTCTGTTAAATACCAAGGAGTTAAAATTATCAGAGGTTTCCCATTTTTTAAGTTCAGCCGTCGTTAACAAGGTAGCTTCACATCTGGTATCATTTTTCTCAAAAGCATCTGCCAAGGTCTGAATAGGTTGATTGCCCCCGTAACCCATAAACGGCCGCGGCCCTTGCGCATAAGCACTATAGTTACCGGTAGTAGTGAGTCCCCAATCATCCGATTTATGCCTGAAATTAATTTCAAAAACAGACTCTTTGCAATGCTCATTTTTCATAGAAAAGATGCTTTCAAAATCGGGCATCAGATCATATTCTCCCGGAACTAACGGCAACATATAATCCTCAATAACTTTTTTTGATTCTGCATATTTTTCCTGATAAAGATAAACTTTTGCCAATAAAGCCCATGCTGCCTCCGATGTCGGTTTTCCATACTCAGACACGCTTAGTTCTTTTTTACGTACAAGATTTTTAGCGGCTGCCGTTAAATCTGCCTCTATAATTTGATAAACCTCCGCTTTAGGAGAACGCTTTTTAGTTTTATCATCAATGGTAGGTGTTTTTGTAATTAACGGCAGATCGCCATAACTTCTTACCAATTCAAAATAGAAATAAGATTTAATAAAATATGCTTCACCCAATAAACGCTCCTTGTTGTACATTTTAAATTTAGACACATCCATAGCAGATATTCCATCAATAGCCTGAGATGCCATATTTACAGCTTGAAAACAAGTATTCCATCTATCTTTTGTTCTTGCAAAGTCTGCATGAAATTCAAGATTCTCCCACCTTCTGGCACTGGCTACATCATTATCACTCCCACTCATGGTAGCATCATCACTGGTAATATCTCCAAACGCCCATATAGAACGAGTATACCTATAATCTTTAAACGAAGATGCTGCTGCAACTACAGAAGAGAACGCATCATTTTCTGTCTGAAAAAATTCTTTATTTGTAAGCACACCCTGTGCTTCTTTATCCAAGAAGCTTGAACAAGAGGCAAATAAGGCAGCAATGACTGTAAACACTATTATATTTTTCATATTCTTCATACTATCTGGTTATTAAAATGTTATGTTTAATCCACCCGTAAAGGTTCTTGCCTGCGGATAGGTACCTAAATCAAAGCCTCTGCTCAAATAATCGGTAGAGGAAAGTTGTCCAACCTCCGGATCTGCACCGCTGTAATTTGTAATGGTAAACAAATTCTGCGCACTAAAATAAATTCTAAGTTTCTGGATTTTTGCTTTCTTTATCCAGTTTCCCCCAAACGAATAACCCAATTGTAGATTCTTTAATCTTAAATAAGAGCCATCTTCTATATAAAAATCGGACAGACGCATATTATCGTTATTATCATCTCCGTTAATTCTTGGAATATTGGTATTTCTATTTTCCGGAGTCCAATAATTTAACATATCCCTGCTCTTTTGGTATACACTACCTGTTGCATGAGTATATGCTCTGTTGCCATTAAAGAGTTCATTCCCTTGTACCCCCTCAAAGAATACGGCAAAATCAAACCCTTTATAATCCAGGCTAAGATTAAAGCCATATGTAAAATCGGGAATAGGGCTCCCTATATATGTTTTATCTGCATCATTCAACTTATTATCGGCCTTGCCCATAAGAGTTTTCCCATCAACTTCATATCCGTCTATATCCAAAAAAATCCTATCTCCTAGTTCCGCATTCGGCTGCAATTTCTTCACTTGTGCCAATTGCTCTTCTGTTTGAATGAGCCCTCCCGTTTTAAATCCCCAGAACTGACCTATGGAACCACCTACCATGGTTCGTGTAACACTTCCTTTATTAAATAAAGTCCCCCCCACAATTGCACTGCCGGTTCCAAGATCCAAGACCTCATTTTTTACCGTTGCAATGTTGGCACCTACATTTATAAATAAGTCTTTCGCTATTTCTCCTTGATATTGAACACTAAACTCAAAACCTCTATTGCTTACACTACCAACATTGGTAACAGGCCCTGTTACAAACCCCAGATGATTGGGAATAGGTTCTTGCAACAACATATCTTTTGTAGATTTGGAATAATAATCCGCAACAATGGTAAAATTCTTAAACAGGGTCATATCAAGACCTATATTCGTAGATTCGGTGGTCTCCCATTTAATGTTTTTATTTCCTAAAGCAATAGCGGTTACCCCCTGAAAAACCTCCTCCGGTCTGCCATACAAATACTGATACTGAGCTGTTGATGTTAATACATTCTGAAATAAATAATTACCAATATTTTGGTTACCTATCTGTCCCCATCCACCTCTTATCTTTATTTGATTAATCCAATTGGCATTCAAATTCTTAAAGAATTTCTCATTGGATAATTTCCATGCCAGGGCAAAAGAAGGAAATGTTGCAAACCGGTTTTCTTTACCGAATTTTGAAGAACCGTCTATCCTCACACTTGCGGTAGCAAGATATCTATCGTCATAAGAATAGTTCACACGAGCCAAATAAGAAATCATAGATGATTCCCATGCATTCCCATACGCTTTTGCGGAATTTGCATTCTGCGCAGCATCAAGATAGTGCAGATTATCCAAATCTCCGGGAACACCGTTTTTACTCGCAGAAAATTTTTCATTTGTTGTCTGCTCCATTGTGTATCCAACCATCACCTTAAAATCATGTTTTTTATTAAAAACCTTCTCATAAGAAAGAGTATTCTCCCACAACCAGTTCATATAATTGATTGCCCCTCTGGAAACAATGCTCTCCGATGTCTTTTGGGCAACACTTACGTAATATTCCGGAACAAAATCAAAATCATCAATTTTATTAATATCCACACCAAACGATGTTCTGAAGAGAAGATTCTTGGTAATTTTTGCGGTAAGATAAGCGGAGCCTACCAAATCCAGTTGTTTTCTTTTTGTGTTTGAATAATCAATAGAAGCAACCGAATTATAAGTATCTGTATAAGGTGAATATCCGTATGATCCGTCATGATTAAAAACAGGTATGACCGGTTCCATTCTCATTGCGGTACTCATAACAGAAAAAGCCTCATTTGCTTCCAGAATTGTATATTTGGTAGAGATAGACGCAGATAGATTGGTACCTATTGTAAAAATATCATTTAACTTGGCTTCTCCGTTTAATCGTAAAGTCAATCTTTCATAATCAGAACCTTTTATAGTTCCCTCCTGTCCAAAATATCCGGCACTGGCAGAATAAACCAGTCCCTCTTTTCCTCCGCTTAAATCAACGTGATAATTCTGTACGGCAGCAGTTCTTGTGATTTGATCAATCCAATTTGTAGAAATATTCTTGTCAACTTTGCTTAAATCAATTGCCTTTGCTCTGGTTTGATTTACTTTCTCCTGAAACCTATACCACTCGGAACCACTCATTAAGTCCAGATTATTAATAGCTGTCTGTACACCGTAATATCCATTAAAACTAACGGTAGTTCTCCCTGCAGATCCTTTTTTTGTTGTAATAAGAATAACTCCGTTTGCACCTCTGGATCCGTAAATTGCAGATGATGAAGCATCCTTAAGAACCTCCATAGAGGTAATATCATTCGGGCTCAGATAGCTAATACTATTCACAGGCACTCCGTCAACAACATAGAGAGGATCCGCATTATTTACCGTTCCAATACCACGCACCCGAATAGAGGGGGCAGCACCCGGTGTTCCCGATTGTGCCGTAACAGAGACTCCGGCAATACGTCCCTGAATCGCCTGCCCGGCATCCCCTACCGGCTGTTTAGAAAGCACATCCCCTTTTACGGAGGCAACAGAACCCGTTAAATCTCTCTTCTTAACCGTTCCATAACCAACAACCAATACATCATCAAGAGCTATACTGGATGATGCCATTACAATATTAATCACCCCTCTTCCGTTTACATTCTCTTCTACATCATCATAACTTATACATGAAAATTTTAATGTGGCATTAACAGGAACCGATAATTCATACAAACCATCCAGATCACTGCTTGTCCCTATTGTCGTCCCGGGAATAAAAACGGAAACACCAATAACAGGCTCCTTAAATGAATCTGTAATTTTCCCCTTTATTTTTATTTCCTGTTTACCCTCTTTCACCAATACCGCCCCGGGAGATAATATGATGTGCTTATCTCTTATTTCAAATTTCACATCCATCGGTTTGAAGATTGCATTTAGAATAACGTCAATCGATTGATTGTCAGCACTCAGATTTACCTTTTTATCTACATTCAATAAATCATTTGAATAAATGAATGTAAGACCGGCTTGTTTTTCCAGTTCGTTCAGCAACGTTTTAAGCTGCATTTGTTCAGCATGAATCGTAATATTATTTTGCGCCCAAATAGTCGTAACAGCCATTGAGAAAAATAAAAATAACGAAACAATTTTTTTAATAGTTTTTTTAGTCATTGTAAATTGTATTTAATCTTTTATACCTGTTAATACACAAATTACCATACTCTCCCTAAGAATATTTCATTATTTTTAGAATAAATTTCTTATCGCCTTATTATAAAGGCTTTGAGAGGAATACCCGATTTGAGGTAACGAGTTGGCAAGCGTGCTAGTTGCTGCATTCTGCTTTGTATTACTTTCAAAGTAACCCATTTCATTTGCAAAAACACTAAAGCAAATCAAACTGTCGAATATAATTCGCTATATTTGCATTATAAAGTGCGTATCAAAGAATAAAGCTAAATAGAATAAAAACTGTTTTATCATATAAAGGCTTCTCTCAGGCATGGTTAGCTAAGTGTCTTGATAAGAGTTTCAGCACGGTTAATGCCTATGCTTGCAATAGGATTCAGCCGAATTTGGAAACCTTGCAGCAGATTGCGGAGATTTTGCAAGTGGATTTAAAAGATTTGATAACCGATAAAGAAGAAAGATAAAATGCAATGAAGAATTTTACAGAAAACACACGTGTGCAAGTTCCGGCTGCATTACATCTTTGCAAGCTCGGTTATATTTATTTGGATGGTATAACATCCTACAATCCGCAGACTAACATTCTGGCGGATATTTTCATCCGTTCGGTCAAGCGGCTGAACCCTGAATTGACAGATTTGGAGTGCGGTCAGTTATTAGATAAAATTATCGGAATTTTGAATAATAACGATTTAGGCAAGGAGTTTTATACTATGCTCTCTTCAAACAATGGTATAAAATTGATAGATTTTGCAGATTCAAGCAAGAATGAGTGGCACGTTACGACAGAGTTCACTTGTGAAAATGTTGAATCAGGCGATAATTTCCGGCCGGACATAACTTGCTTCATAAATGGTTTGCCCTTAGCTTTCATCGAAGTCAAAAAACCAAATAATCATGACGGTATTTTAGCAGAACGGGATAGGATTAATAAGCGGATGAGAAATAAGAGTTTTCGTCGCTTTATCAATCTCACCCAGCTAATGATTTTTTCCAATAATCAGGAATATGATAATGAAAGCCGAGTGCCTATACAAGGTGCATTCTATTGTTGTGCGTCAAAAGAAAAGGCTTTTTTTAATGTCTTTCGAGAAGCAGATGCCACATTTGTTCCGGAATACCCGTATGTAACATTGACAGAAGATGTAGAGAAACAGATTCTAAAACATCGCAACTGTATTGTTATTAAAAACTTGCCTGATTATGAAACTAATAAGAAGATAAATACTCCGACTTCTCATTAACCAATCTATCCATTTAGGAAGTTGGTTAAAAGCTAAGTTCCGAAACTCATCCGGTGTTATCGCATTCTCACTGGTTATTATCCGTGAATAGGAATCCACATAATTAGCAGGAAGGAATTTTTCAATTAAACTATTTGTTGGCATATTTTTCATCTTACTGCTCTTTAAATTTATTGATAACCATATCCTGCAACTCCTTAAACTGTTCAGGCAGTAGAGCCGAGCAGACTTGCTGCATACCAATTAACATAGAGTAGTATATGACCGCCATATCCATTGCTTGTTTAGCTTTTAGTCCCATTGTTTCATTAAGTTTGGCTGCATATTCCAAACGAA
This sequence comes from Bacteroidales bacterium, assembly GCA_036639755.1. GTDB lineage: Bacteria > Bacteroidota > Bacteroidia > Bacteroidales > UBA932 > Egerieousia. Next base: position 252 of record JAVWIB010000039.1, on the reverse strand, counting down.
TAGTATCAGCTTGTGAAACATAGTTCCGCACAATAGAACTGGAATATCCCTATGCCCGTATGACACTTTCGTTTTGAATAGATAAATTTCCTGTCCACAATAGTTGGTTTATCAGAAATTTGTATTTACCTTTACTTGTACATAAAAATACACCATCGATGGATAATGTTATAGCACATATCATCAAAAAAGGCGAACTGTTTTGCATCCAAACGCTCCAAGAGCATACTCAAGGGGTCACTATTTTAGCTC
>JAVWIB010000038.1:5864-22426 GCA_036639755.1 Bacteroidales bacterium | reverse complement strand
GGCAATGGAGAGCCTCTGTCTTTGTCCTCCCGATAACTTACCACCTCTATCACCTATATTGGTCTGATACCCTTGCTCCATCTGCATAATGAAACCGTGCGCATTTGCAATTTGCGCAGCCTTTATCACATCCTCCTGCCTTACATTGTCCATACCAAAGGCAATATTATTATAAACCGTATCATTAAATAAAATAGCCTCCTGGGTAACAATCCCCATCTGAGAGATAAGACTATCCATTGTATAATCCTTTACATTCATTCCGTCTACCAATACCCTCCCCTGTTGAATATCATAGAACCGCGGCAGCAAATCTGCCATCGTAGACTTTCCGCCACCGGAAGGCCCCACAATCGCCACCATTTTTCCCTTTGGAATTCTAAGATTAATATCTTTTAAAACCGGCTCATTCGCATAAGCAAAATTCACATGGGAAAACTCAATCTCTCTCTTAAACTCCTTTAACTCAACAGCCCCTTCTTCCTCCTTAATAGGATTCACCACATCCAGAATTGCAAACAACCTCCTTCCCGATACCATCCCCCGCTGAATACTTGCATAAGCATTCGACATTGCTTTGGCCGGTTCCAGTACTCTCCAATACATCGTGAGATACATCACAAACGTAGAGGACTCCATATCCAGTTCACCATGGATCTTTAACCACCCCGCATAAAATAAAACAATAGCCCCCACCATAAGTCCCAGAAACTCAGAGAGAGGAGAGGCCAGTTCCTGCTTACTGAACATGGCCCGGCTGCTCACTTTATGCTGTTCATTGGTTTGCTCAAACCTCTCCCGTACATACTTGCCCGCATTAAATCCTTTTATAATCCTGATTCCCGATATAGCCTCCTCAAAATGGGTCACAATCCTCCCCATAATGGTCTGCGTATCGGCAGCACCCCGCTTTAGATGTCGGCTGATACGTCCTATCACAATTGCCGAGAGCGGCAACGTCATTAACGAAACAATCGTAAGCCTTGGGGAGATATAAAATATGGTAGCCAGGAAACCTATAATAAGAAGCGGCTCTCTGAACAGTACATGAAAACTGTTGGCAACACCGTTCTGCACCTCCGTAACATCATTGGAAATAGACGATAAGATATCCCCCTTTCTCTGACTATTAAAATACCCGACATTCAGACTGGAAATCTTGGTAAACAAATCACGTCTTATATTCTGCATGATATAGGTTCTCATATTCACCAGAATTCGCTGAGAAAGATACCTTGTAAGATTTGATAAAAAAGAAAAGATCAAGAACATAGAACATACAAACACCAATCCGCTCAACAAGCCGTCGTATAACATTACCTTGGTTAGAATATATTGAAAAAGGGTGGTAAAATATCCCGGTGTAAATGAGAAAGCAGGCAACACCAGTTGTTCCTTTATAGTATCCGGTTCAAACAGCACTTTAATAAGCGGATCAATCAAGGCAAAATTAGCCACTCCAAAAATAACGGAGAAAACAGACAGCGGCAAATACCACGATACAAATTTCTTATACGGCTTTGCATAAGCCAATAGTCTCTTAAAATCTTCCATTCAATTCTTTTATTACTCTTTAGTATCTGATTTCTCCTCCTCAAACTCTACATACTCCCCCATACTCCGCTCTATTACTTTTTCCTGCTCCGCAGTCTGTATCACCGTAACACGCCCCTCCTGCTCTTTCTCTTTGCGCACCTGCTCTTGTGCGGCCCGTTTGGCCGCCTCTGCATCAAAGCCACCCTGCGATCCGGGGCCAAAACCACCCGTAGCAAACCCTCCCGGCCCAAAACCGGCAAAACCTCCCCCTCCCGAATTACCCATCTGTTTCAACTTCCGCTTCACATACCAGGCAAGAATCCGTGGAAAAATTTTTCCAAAAACCCACGAGGCCCCAATCAATATCAATAAAAATGTTAAAATAAACTCCATCTGTAAATTACTTTGCTTTTTTTGTCTTTCCTGTTACAAGATTAAGAATAAAATTGTTCCCATCTACCCCTTTCACCAATATATCATCTTCCGATACTAGTTTTATCACACTCTCCCGGTCAATCTTTTTCTTATTTTTCTTATCTGTTATTACAATCTCCTTGCCGTTCATCGTATAAATTCGCAATTGCGAAGGAGCTTTTAATACCCAATACCTATTTTTCCCTATTTTGGTAAGCTGCGGAAGCTCCTTTACAAACTCCGGAGCCTTAATATCTTTCCACCCATCAACGCGCTTGCCGTCAATAGTATACCAAGAGATACTATTATCCTCATTCAACACCATAATTGTATAATTCTTATCCCCTTTCAAATCCATAACTTTAGGGCCATAAACCACCTTTTTAGGTAATGTAACCGGATACCCTCTCACAAAACGTGCTAATTTATCCAGAAGATAGAGTTTATCTCCCGATACAAATGCCATCTGAATCTTATCATTCTTAAAGAAATCCACCTCACCAACAAATCCGCAAATAGGAGTCTCAAACGGAATTGCCCATAAACCTCTTTGAGAAGTATCCATATAACTAAGACGCATATTGGGCAACTGCCCCAGGTAGGCATTTAATTTTTTAAGGCTGTACGGCCCTGCCGGCAAAATAATATTGCTATCAACCTCAAATTTAGCCATGCCGTCTGCACTCTCCTTAATACGCGGTTTAGGAAGATCCTTAAGACGTGTTGCATAGAGCGAAATATCCAGTTCCACCCGGTCACTATCGGTAGGAACAATCCCCAAAGTTGCATATTCAAAATTATTTTTCTTTAAACTCCGCTCCAACAACGTTCTCATATAAGGCTTAAAAATCTGTAAAACAGTATCTCCAGCCTCTTTAAGATTCATTCCTATTTTAGTAGCTGCCTCACCGTTTAAAAATGATGAAGCAGGGGTTTGCGATATATAATGATCCAGATTGTAATAATTGGCATTCCCGTTACAAAACTCATCCACCATTTTTTTAGGGCCTATAATCATCCAGTCATCAATTTTACAGAACGATTCCTCATTACACCGGGCGAACAAGTCACCAAAAACACTGGAAATATACCCCTTATGCTTAAATGGCTCTGCCACCGGTTTCTTACGTTTCTCCACAACCGTAGAGAGAACATCATTAATTCCAAAATCAGATTTTTCCCTTATAAAAGTAATCCACTCACATTTCTCACCAAATTTGCAGTAACCGGATACTACTTCCTCTATCGCAAGTGATTCCAGCCACTCAACCGGAGTAGGGCCACTCTCCAGCTTAGCCGTCTGCTGTCTGTAAAGATATTTACTTAACTTTTTCTGCACTTCCAGAAATAGTTTAAGGGAAGCTATATAACTTTTCACCTGCGTAACAGGCAGAGAAAAAGCAAATATGGTATTTGCAGGCAGAACTTCTCCCATCCGGCTTTTTTTATTCAATAGTCCGTAAAACACGGTAGAAAAATTAGACTCATCCCTGTTATTGGCAAAGTATCCCTTCAATCTCAATTCCCCCGGAAGCTGTATAAACTCCAGGACACTCCACGAGGAGAGTTGAAGAAAGAAATCGGAATAGCTCAAAAAGCGTCTCTCAATCTCACCTGAAAAAAATTTACCAATCTGCTTGTGATTAATATAAATGCACTCTTTTAACCCCTCCTTTCGAACAAGACGATTAAACTCACGATTATCCAGAATAGAGGTTCCGTTTTCCAGATGCCGGATGGCACTCTCCAGCACATAAGAAGAATTACTGGCCAGAAACAGATTTTTGTGAATCGATATGTGCAGCCCGTTTTTGTAAGAATAAATATCGGTATTGTTATATCTCCTCTTGGCTGGTTCCGACTCTTCCTTTATTTTAGCAAACAGCCCTTCCGCTCCGTCATACTGCGAAACATCCATCACTTGCAAAAAGGAGACGGCGTTTTTTGACGAATAATGTAGCGAATAAACAAACGGAAGTTTACCTATATCTTTAAAAGCAAGTAACTGTTGTTGCAACCGTACTAACGGATTTTGCTGGTCAAACAGCAGGAATGCAAACGAAGATGTATCGTTAAGCATAGGAGCAAAATGTTCCAGACTCTTAAAATTAAAAATCATGATTGCATCGCTGGGAACGCCATGAAATACAGATATCTCTTCCGCCCCTATCTCTTTAACAATACTACTTTTTTTAGAAGAAGAGTGTTTTAAAAAAAGTACGGATCCCGTAATAATAAGCACCAATACGACTAAAGAACCGTATATGAGAAACTTTTTACTATTATTCATTATATGCAACTTAGTTAACGTGCAAATATACAAAGGAAAAGTCCAAAAAACATCAAAAATTGAATTGTTTTTTGGACTATTTTTTACTTTTTGATTATTTATCAGAAAGTTTGCTCTTTATTTTTAAAAAGGCAAATCGCCTTCACCATCCGCAGAATGATCACTTGCAACATTCATAAAGGGATCACCTTGCGAGGTTTGAGCCTGTGCCGGCATCTGCCCTGCCTGAACATTCTGCTCCCTCTGAATCTTCCATGCACGAACATCGGTATACCAGCGTCCGTTAAATTCTCTCGATTCAATATTGATGGAAATCATAAGGTCATCGCCGGGATTATAGGTGCCCAGCTCGGCAACTTTATCAGCACCCCACACATTCATACATATCTTTTTAGGATATGTCTCCTCTGTCTCCACTATAAAGTCCTGTTTGCTCCACGGGCCTCTTGCACTGTTTCCGTTTTGTACCTGTAGCTTACTTACAAGTTTGCATTTAATATCTGTTGCCATCTTAAATTCTCCGGAAATTATTTTTTAGGTTCTGCTACCGGTGTTGCTTTAATAACTTTAATTAGCTCTACATCAAAAACCAATGTTGAATAACCGGGAAGAGTTGCACTCATTTGTCTTGGACCGTAACCAAGATCGTAAGGGATCCAGAGTTTTGCCTTTCCACCTTCACCTAAAAGCTGAAGACCTTCTGTCCAACCTTTAATAACACCGTTAAGAGGGAATTTAACACTCTCTTTTCTATCGTAAGATGAATCAAATACGGTACCATCAAGTAAAGCACCTTTGTAATTTACCTCAACAGTATCTTCCGGCATAGGTTTTACATCATTACCTGCAACCTCTATTTTATATTGAAGACCGCTCTCTGTAACCTGTACTCCTTCCTGAGTCTTATTCTTTGCCATAAAATCTGCTTGCTCCTGTTCTTTAAGTTTTGCATTAGCCTGCTCTGCTTTCATCATGTAGCTTTGAATAATCATTCCGCTTTTCTGCTCATCAAATTTAAGCTCTTTACCGTCTACAACATCCTGCATAGCTTTCATAACCATGGTATAGTTAACACCCTTCATGTTTGCCGATTTTAGCATAGAGCCAAACGACATACCAACCGCATAACTTACAGAGTCAACCTCTGCTTTGGTTACACCCGGCAGAGTCTCACTTTTTTTACCGCAAGAAGCGAAAAGAACAGCACATACTGTGCAGATTGTTAAAATTTTTACTGTTTTCATTTTTCTTTTTTATTTTTAATTTATCAAATATCCTTAATTTTTTGTCGTTTCGGATTCTGTCGGCTTACGCGATGTCAGCAAAATTGCCAGCATACCCAGAATGGCTGCAAAGAATGATGTTCCTAAAATAGCCACCTTTCCAATATTGGTAATCTCCATGCTGTCAAATGCCATGCTGTCAATAAAAATAGACATAGTAAATCCTATTCCCGCAATGACTCCCAGTGCTCCTACCTGGCTCCATGTTGTCCCCGACGGGAGTTCGGCAATTTTCAGCCTTACGGAGAGCCAGCTAAAGAGAAAAATTCCGATAGGCTTACCAAATAACAGGCCACAAAAGATTCCGGCTGCAATATCCGCTACGGGAAAACTTAAAATTTCGTCCGTAATCTGTACTCCCGCATTGGCCAGAGCAAAAACAGGCATGATGACACAGGTTACCCACGGATGCAACCCCGCCTCAAAACGGTGCATAAGGGGATTTATCTTCTCCACCTTTTGATGCATTTCATGAATGATATGCTGTTGTTCGGGGTTTGCCAGAACTTCTATCTCGCTATTACCCGATTTCTTAAATTTTTCTACAAGATGCTTTACACTCACATAAAAGCGCAACTCGTTAATAGCCGTCTTAGATGGAATGGTAAGGGCCAGAATAACCCCTGCAATGGTAGCATGAATTCCCGATTGAAGAATCAGATACCATAATATAATTCCCGGAATGATATAAAGCAGCATATTATGCACTCTATTTCTGTTTAAGATAAGCAGGAATACCACAACAATAGCGGCATACAAAAGCATATCAAGATGCAAGGCATGCGTAGGATAGAAAATAGCCAGAACAATAATGGCTCCCAGATCATCTACAATAGCAAGGGCGGTGAGGAATATCTTTAGTCCCATAGGTGCCCTCTTTCCGAGTAATGATAAGATTCCCAGTGCAAAAGCAATATCGGTAGCCATAGGAATTCCCCAACCGTTCACACTATCGGGATTATCATAATTAAAAACCGCATAAATACATGCAGGGACAATCATCCCCCCCAAAGCGGCAAAAATAGGGAGGGCGGCATGCTTGAATGACGAAAGTTCTCCCACCAGCATCTCCCTTTTTATTTCCAACCCCACAACAAAAAAGAAAACCGCCATAAGGCCGTCATTAATCCATTGCTCCATTTTCATCTCCAGTGTGAACGACCCAATGGTAATCCCGGCCGTCTGTTCCCAGATATTATGAAAGGCACTTATAGAAGGAATATTGGCAATTAGAAGCGAGACTACGGCACAAACAAGAAGGAGTATTCCTCCAACGGACTCATTATGGAGAAAAGCTTTAAAAAAGTTTTTTACCTCTATGTTTTTACTAAGTACGTTTTTTGAAATTCTGCTCATTGGTTTTTAAACTATTTACATTTTAACTAAATTAAAGGTTGCAAATATAACGTATTTATTTAATTTTTTGTTATTTATTAAGGCTTTTCTTGGCATAAAGGGAGAGTTTAAACAGCACTCTTGCCCCTACATTAGCATCCCATTCCCTCTCTCCGTCCAAAGAGGGAGCCACCTCGCATAAATCAAATCCTATCATTTTTCTGTCCGATTTCACCAGCCGTTCCAGCAAATAATCTGCTTCCCGATAAGAAAGCCCCCCCGGAACCGGAGTTCCCGTATTAGGGCATAATTCAGGAGAAAGGCCATCTATATCAAAACTCACATAAACATTCCGGGGCAATGTGGCAATAATTTTATCACAAATTTCCATCCATGAATGTCCCTCAAATTTATCACGGCAGAGATCGGTATCGGTGAAGGAACATACACGCCCCCCCTGCTCTCTCATAATGGCATACTCATCACTACAGAAATCCCTTACGGCCACCTGGGTAATTCTGGAAACGGCCGGAACCTCCTTTAACACATTAAACATGATGGAAGCATGGGAATAGGTAAATCCTTCGTAGGCATTGCGCAAATCGGCATGTGCATCAATGTGCAAAATTCCAAAATCATCGTATTTTTCACCAAGAGCCTTTATCAACCCCAACGGCACACTATGCTCTCCCCCGACAACGCCCACAAATTTTCCGTTTTTAAGATACTCTTCCGATAATCCATTCACATATCCGTTAATCTGCACGGAGGCCTCATTCACCTGAGCGGTTTGCTTTTCCACACTTCTATACTTCTCTCCACAGGCAAGAGTTTCAATCACCTCCTCGGCAATTTTACGGGCAACCTTGTTATGCTTTATTACATTTTTATCAACAGGAACAGTTCCTATCTTTACCTCCCAGGCCTGCGGTACAACTTGATCAAACAGATCTACCTGCACAGAAGCATCGATAATAGCCTGCGGGCCATTGGAGGTTCCGGCGCAATAAGATGTTGTAACATCCCACGGGACAGAAATCAAAACAATTTCACTATCATTTACAGAATAAGGCAACCCAAAATAATTTCCGTTTGCCACGCCAATATCATTGGGGTTAAAATCGTTCATATATTAATTAAGTATCTCTTCTATTTATAATAGGGACCAATATATCATCTTTGAATTTAAACAATCCCTTCCCGCAAAACATCATGAATATGAATAAGCCCGGCATATTTCCCGTCATCCATAACAACCACCGATGTAATTTTGTTTTTTTCCATTATTCCAAATGCATGAACAGCAAGTTCGGTTCTGTCTATCACTTTAGGATTCTTAGACATGATATCGCAGGCTGTTAATGTATCCAATGGCTTTCCCTTTTCAATCATACGGCGTACATCCCCATCCGTAATAATTCCAAGCAGATTCTCATGACAATCCAGCACGGCTGTAGCTCCAAGACGGTTCTGCGATATATTTATAATTGTATTCTGAATAGACTCCTGCTCTTTAACCCATGGGCGCACGTTTCTGTCAAACACATCGTCCACCCTCAGATACAACCGTTTTCCAAGAGAACCTCCGGGATGATACTTTGCAACAAGTTTGGTAGTAGTACTGGAGGTGGGGGCTAGATTGTTGGGACAGGCCTCTGCATCTACCGTAGCCCTTACGATATAATCGCTGTGAAGAGCCAGATACGATTCGGCATTGGAAACCATAGCAATCAATTTACTGCCCATCCTATTAATTAACGGTACCAGAACCTTTATTTCCGGTGTATTTCCGCTTTTAGAGATACACATAACCACATCGTTGGGTTGTATGATTCCTAGATCGCCGTGAATTGCATCTGCGGCATGCATAAAAATAGCCGGCGTGCCGGTGGAATTTAGCGTAGCAACAATCTTATTTCCTATGATTGCACTCTTCCCTATTCCTGTTATAACTAATCTCCCTTTTGATGAATAAATGAGATTTATTACCTCAACAAATACATCATCAATATAAGGTTTAAGATTTTCAACTGCCTGGGCCTCCTTATCTATCACACTAACAGCTAAATCTTTAAGATTATTTTTTGAAATTTCCATAAAAAAAATTTGTAAAGAATAAACTAATGGGTAACTTAGAGCCACAAAGGTAAAGAAATTTGTATACTTGACCTTATTTATTTTTATATAATTTACTATGCAGGTAACATCTGAAATCTTGCACGACAAGCTAAAAGAGTTCTTTGGTTTCGGCTCTTTCAAGGGCGAGCAAGAAGCTATTATCAAACATCTTATTGAGGGGAATAATACATTTGTATTAATGCCTACGGGAGGAGGGAAATCGTTGTGCTATCAATTGCCGGCTTTGGTTATGCCGGGTACGGCTGTGGTAATTTCACCACTGATAGCTCTAATGAAAAACCAGGTTGATGCCATAAGAGGGTTTGTGGCAAACAAGGAGGGCATTGCCCATTTCTTAAATTCATCCTTAAACAAAGCGCAGATTCAGGAGGTAAGGGACGATCTGCTGGCAGGCAACACCAAATTGCTGTATGTTGCGCCGGAATCCCTCACAAAAGAAGAGAATATACAATTGCTAAGACAGTGCAATATATCTTTCTATGCAGTAGACGAAGCACATTGTATATCGGAATGGGGGCACGATTTCCGTCCCGAGTACAGAAAAATCCACCCGATCGTAAATGAAATAGGTGCGGCTCCCATTATTGCCCTTACGGCAACAGCAACGCCAAAAGTACAATCGGATATCCAGAAAAATCTGGGAATGAGTGATGCAACCGTTTTCAAATCCTCGTTCAACCGGGAAAATCTTTATTACGAAATACGCCCCAAGGTAAATACGGAAAAAGAGATTATAAAATTCATCAAGAATAATGATGGAAAATCGGGGATTATTTATTGTCTGAGCCGTAAAAAGGTGGAAGAACTTGCCGAATTGCTGAATGTAAACGGCATAAAAGCTCTTCCGTACCATGCCGGGCTTGATGCGGCTACCCGCGCCGGCAATCAGGATAAATTCCTGATGGAGGAGGTTGATGTAATTGTTGCCACCATAGCTTTTGGTATGGGAATCGATAAACCGGATGTGCGGTTTGTCATACACTATAATATACCAAAGAGTCTGGAAGGGTATTATCAAGAGACCGGACGCGCAGGTAGAGACGGCGGAGAAGGGCAATGCATCACATTCTACAGCTATAAGGATATTCAGAAACTGGAAAAATTCATGCAGAGCAAACCTCTTGCCGAACAGGAAATAGGAAAACAGCTACTCAATGATACGGTAGCGTACGCAGAATCCAACCAGTGCCGCAGAAAGACTTTGTTGAATTATTTTGGAGAGGCATACCAGAACGATAACTGCGGAAATTGCGACAACTGTCTCTATCCCAAGAAACAGTTTGAAGGAAAAGAGTTTATTGCCACCGTCATAGAGCTGATTAAAACCATGAAAGAAAACTTTAAGGCAGATCACTTGGCAAATATATTGGGCGGGGTAAACAATTCCATTATAAAATCGTACAATCACCATAAACTGGAACTATTTGGAATAAACCCTAATAAAGATTACAGGTTCTGGCTGGCCGTTATCCGGCAGGCCACCGTTATGCAGTATCTGCATAAAGATGTGGAAAAGTACGGATTAATCACCGTAACCCCTAAAGGAGAGGAGTTTTACACAAATCCGGTATCTGTCTTAATTACGGAAGATCGTGAATTTATAGACGGAGATGATGATGACGAAACCGCAACAATCGGTAGCAGCAAACATCATGGCGGCGGAGGTGATCAGGCATTGCTTGCTATGCTTAAAGATGTACGGCACTCCCTTTCCAAACGGCTAAAACTCCCTACGTTTGTTATTTTTGGAGATCCGTCCTTGGAAGATATGTCCATTATGTATCCTACTACGCTGGACGAACTAAAAAATTGCCAGGGAGTGGGAGAAGGCAAGGCCAAAAAGTTCGGGAAAGAGTTTGTGCAGCTCATTGCCAAATATGTAGAAGAGAATGAGATTATACGCCCTTCCGATTTTGTCCTGAAATCGGTTGTAAATAAATCGCTCAACAAAGTTTATATTATCCAGAATATAGATAGAAAAATGCCTCTGGACGAAATTGCAGATGCTAAAAACATGGAGCTTGAACAGGTTTATGATGAGATTGAAGCAATTGTAAATTCAGGTACCAAAATAAACATAGATTACTACATCCGCCAGATTATAGATGAGGATAAGATAGACGAAATTTATGAATACTTTAAAGAAGAGGCTACCTCCGACTCGGTGATTGAGGCAATGAAAGCTTTAGGGCCGGATTACACAGAAGAGGAGGTGCGATTAATGAGAATCAAGTTTTTATCGGAATTAGGAAATTAGGTATTTCATCTTTAGAATTGATCATACCACCGGATTTCCTCATCCCGGCCCCAATAAGTTAGCTGTCGTTTTGCATAACGGCGGCTATTCCTTTTTATAAGGTCTACGGCTGTTTCCAGATTGGTAAGACCGTCTATGTAATCGAATAGTTCTTTGTATCCTACGGTTTTTAGAGCCGGCATATTTCGGTAAGGAAGCACCGAACGAACCTCTTCCAGCAAGCCGTCTGCCATCATAAGGTCTACCCTTTTATTAATCCTATTGTACAGCTCTGCCCTATTGCGGATTAATCCTATTTTTTTTATCTCAAACGGCCGGACTTTTTTAGGGACACTTTTCCAGTCGGAAAATTTCCGTCCTGTCTGCAATGTCACTTCAAGGGCCCGTACTACCCGTTGCGGGTTGGCAATATCAATTGTCTGATACGATTTGTTATCAATAAGTTTTAATTGCGAACGCAGATTCTCCAACCCCTCCTGTTCCAGACGTTTCATTAGACAGGCACGCAATTGCTGATCCGCTTGGGGGAAATCATCCAGTCCGTTGCACAGGGCATCTATATACATACCGCTCCCCCCAACCATCACCAACCGATCATGCTCCTTAAACAGTTCCTGCAGCAAAGCCAACGCTTCCAGTTCATAGCGTCCTGCCGTATAAAATTCCTGTACCGAATTTGAAAAAATAAAATAATGTTTTACGCAGGCAAGCTGCTCCGGCGAGGGAGGTGCCGTTCCTATCCGCATCTCGGTAAAAAGTTGTCGGGAATCACAATTAATAATGGGAGAACCGTATTCTTTTGCCAGCTCAAGGGAATAGTCAGTTTTCCCCACACCCGTAGGCCCTAAAATGATTGTGAGTTCTTTCTGATTGTGCATGAGGGAGTTCCTGAAGAATGTCTAAAGCTACGATTAAAGAATATTTTCTCCAGTCCCTTCCGGAAGTTCCTCTTCCATAAAAGTGGAATCATCGCCGCCGTCATCTACAGGATCTGTAAACTGATCAAAATCATCATATCCTTTGGCAAACTGTTCCGGATTACGCCCTTTTTCCGCGACAAGACGCGGATAAGAGGCTCTGAATGCGGGTTCTACCTCCTCTACAAAAGCAAGTTTTATAAAGCGATCATTATGAAGATCAAATACATACAAAAGATTAGTCTCTCCTCTTGAAAGAGTTTTAACAAGAGTTACGGTGTCCATCGTTCCATCCCCCATATCAAACAAGCCGTATTCTCTCTTTACCCGTTCTTTATCATCAAGCCCTCTGAAAACCACCATCTGATCCGGAGCAAACCCAAGATCATTCAGGAGAAAGTCGTGCAATGAATATAAAGTTGTTTCACCCTTAATCTCGTATTCTCTCAAGAATACTTTACTACCGGGAATTGTTGCCTTATATTTATAAATCATTTTGTATAGTAATTATAGGTATAAAATAAAATCCATCACATCAGTTCCATCTGCGTACTCATCAATTTTGGGAGCCTGAGCCAGGCCAAAGGTACGATATTTTTTTTGAATTTTCCCCCAATTTTCACTCTCAAATGCCAAAATATCACTCTCTGAGCCATATTCCATATATCCAAGCTCCCCAATAAACGAATGGACATTTGTGGTTTGCCTAATTAAAAAAAAACCTCCGTCTATGAATCTTTCCTCTTCCATCAACAAGACCGCTTTACCCCTTTTATAAATGTTCATATAACACTCGTCGGCCACAAGTGTTCGCACCTGCGCAAAGTTTTTAAGCAATTTTGTAAAGTCATATCCGCAGGGGACCAACAAATAACTAACATTGCGACATCCTAACCCATAATACAGAAAAGCATCCATCGCAAGTGCCTGTAGCTGTTGTTCCGTTTCGTATCCCGATAGTATCGCAAAACTGAACCGCCGCCCCCGCAGCAGCATGGGAATACCAACATATTCCCGAGAAACAGATTGTTTAGTAGTATCCGATCCGGTTGAGATAAGCCCCTTAAAATTATCGGGATACAGAGCCGCAGCCTCTTTCATATCCGGTACAAACCGCACCCTGTTGCGCCATACGGGATTTATCCGACACAACAATTCAAACACCGCCGGCAAAAGAAACCTATCTTTTGAGGAGAGTTTAATAACGGCACATGAACGGCAGGCCATTACACAAAGAAAATCATGAAACCCAACCAACGGAATATTCCCCGCCATAATGATACCTACCCAATTTGTATAATTTCTTTGTTTTATAACAGGATAGTTTCCCAGCCACCACTCCAGCTCCACCCTTTGCAGAAAAGTCTGCACAATGGTACGCACCGCATGCTGCTGCATATAAGGGGTAAAAAACGGATTATTCCTGTAAGATAACGTCATTGCATCATCCATCAAAGGCTCGCAAACGGTATGATCCAGCCACTTAAGAAGGTTCCCACCCAATTGCTCAAAATTATCTTTAAATTCTCTCTCAAACATTTTGCAAAATTACTAAAAAGAGGCTATATTTACAACCTGATATGTATATACAGAATACACCCGTTTCAGATTGTTACAAAAGCATCTCCGCTTGTTCAACAGGCGTTTACAAAGACAATGGAAGCAAATTTCTTTCATTTGCATCTCCTGTTTCAACAGAAGAAGAGATTAAACCCATTATACAGCAACTCAAAAAGGAGTATTTTGATGCCCGGCACCATTGCTACGCCTACCGCATAGGCCGCACCGGGAACATCTGGCGGTTTAACGACGACGGCGAACCCTCCTCTACAGCCGGACGCCCCATTTACGGACAACTGCTATCGGCCGAACTAAGCGACATATTGGTGGTGGTAGTGAGATATTTCGGGGGGATAAAATTAGGGGTACCCGGATTAATCCGCGCCTATAAAACAGCCACCTCCGATGCCATTGCCAATGCCCTTATTATAGAGAAAATTGCAACCGTTTCCTATACATTAACGTTTGATTATCTTCAGATGAACCATGTAATGAAAACGCTAAAAGACTTGTCAATAACCCCTTACAACCAACAATTTAACCTTAGCTGCCAACTTACCGCTGATGTGCGGCTCAACAATACGGCCAAGTTCACCGATATTTTTGAGAATCTGGAAGGATGCACAATAGAGACAAAAAATTAAAACCAACACATATGCCAAAAAGTCTAATTTCAATCCACGATTTTACCAAAGAAGAGATCTTGCATATTCTGGATCTTGCGCATGAATTCGAACTGAATAAATCGCAGAACATCCTGCACGATAAAGTGATTGCATCACTATTCTTTGAGCCCTCCACCAGAACCCGGCTAAGTTTTGAAACAGCCGCTAACAGACTGGGTGCAAGAGTTATAGGATTTTCAGATGCGGGAAACACCAGCGTAAGCAAAGGGGAAACCCTTAACGACACCATAAAAATGGTATCCAATTACGTAGATCTTATCATTATGAGGCATCCGCTGGAGGGGAGTGCACGCTACGCATCGGAAGTAGCCTCCGTACCGGTGGTGAATGCAGGAGACGGAGCCAACCAGCATCCCTCTCAAACCCTGCTGGATCTCTACACCATTCAACAAACGCAAGGCAGATTGGACAACATAAACATTAATATGGTAGGAGATCTTAAATACGGCCGCACCGTGCACTCGCTGTTGCAGGCCCTCTCCCATTTCTCCCCCCATTTTACCTTTACGGCTCCCGACGAACTAAAGATGCCGCAGGAATACAAAGATTTTCTGGATAAAAAAGGGATTGGCTACACAGAATCCACAGACCTGGAGGCAAACATCAATACCTGCGATATCCTCTACATGACCCGTGTCCAGCAAGAACGTTTTACAGACCCTATGGAGTACGAAAAAGTCAAAAACGTGTACAATCTTACGGCAGCCATGCTAAAAGATGCCAAGCCTACTATGAAGATTCTCCACCCACTTCCCCGGGTAAATGAGATTAGTATGGATGTAGATCATACGAAACATGCTTGTTACTTTAAACAGGCAGGAAACGGAATGTACGTACGCATGGCAATCATAGCCTATCTGTTGCTGGGTAAATAAACAATCAAAAAAAAGACATCATGGAAAATAAAACAGAAGATAGAAAAGAGTTAAAAGTAAATGCCATAAAAAACGGCACTGTACTAGACCATATACCTGCCAATCAGTTATTTAAGGTAATCCATATTTTAGGATTAAGCAACTGTAAAAACCAGATTACCTTTGGAACCAATTTAGATAGCAAAATACTGGGCAAAAAAGCGATCATAAAGATTGCCGACCGCTATTTCCGAAATGCTGAAATTGATAAAATAGCCCTTGTGGCACCTGACGCAAAGATTAACATTATCAAAGACTTTGAGGTTGTTGAAAAACGAGTCATCTCCGTTCCCGGTGAAATAGTGGGCATTGTAAAATGCTTAAATCCCAAATGTATTACCAATCACCAGTCCATTACAACAAGATTTAACACTGTTTACGAGAAATCACAGCTAAAGCTGCAATGCCATTTTTGCGAAAAAATTACCGACGCAAACAATTTGACAATTATCGGCGAGAATTAATTTTTTTATTCTTATCTTTGAATGATTTTTGTACCAACTATTTAAAAAACAAAATATATAAAAATATGAAACACAATTTTAACGCAGGTCCTTGCGTATTGCCTAGACAGGCAGTAGAATCAGCTATAGAGGCTATCCGTAACTTTGACAACACAGGAATCGGTCTACTGGAAATTTCTCACCGCACACCGGGTTGGGAGCGCATTATGGCTGAAACAGAGCAACTCTGGAGAGACTTATTAAATATCCCTGCAGATTACGAAGTAATTTTCCTTGGCGGCGGAGCATCAACTCAATTCTTTGAAGTTCCTGCAAACATCATGAAAACCAAAGTAGCATACCTTCAGACAGGTGTATGGGCAAAAAAAGCTGCTAAAGAGGCTAAATTCTACGGAGATGTAGAGATTGTTGCTTCATCAGAAGACAAAACTTACTCTTACATTCCAAAGGGATACAAAATTCCAACCGATGTAGATTATTTCCACATCACAACCAACAATACAATTTACGGAACGGAAATTCATGAAGATATGGATTGCCCTGTAACATTGATTGCTGATATGTCATCCGATATCATGAGCCGTCCGGTAGATATTAAAAAATACGGCTTAATCTACGGTGGTGCACAAAAGAACGTAGGTCCTGCCGGTGTAACATTTGTTATTGTACGTAAAGATCTTCTTGGCAAAGTAGACCGTAAACTTCAGACAATGGTTGACTACCGCACACACATTGGTGCAGAAAAGAGAGACCAGTCTATGTTTAAC
>JAVWIB010000038.1:0-5854 GCA_036639755.1 Bacteroidales bacterium | reverse complement strand
TAACACTCCTCCGGTATTCCCTATCTTTGTTATGCACGAAACTCTTAAATGGGTTAAAGAATTAGGCGGACTTGAGGCTATGTATAAAATTAACAAAGAGAAAGCTGCCCTTCTTTACAACGAGATTGACAGAAACCCTCTATTTGTAGGTACAGCTGCTAAAGAAGACCGTTCATTAATGAACATCTGCTTTGTAATGGCTTCGGGCCACGAGGCACTGCAAGATGAGTTCATGGCATTTGCCAAAGAGAAAGGCATGGTTGGTATTAAAGGCCACCGTTCAGTAGGCGGATTCAGAGCTTCTGTTTATAACGCTTGCCCTGTTGAGAGCGTTAAGGCTTTGGTTGCTTGCATGCAGGAATTTGAAAAATTACACAAATAACATTATTGTAGAATAACTTGATAATAAATCACTTATTATGAGATGACAGTAATGTACACTTTATAATAAGTGATTTTTAACTTATATAAATAAAACACACTTAAAAACAGAATACAATGAAAGTACTTATTGCAACAGAAAAACCTTTTTCAAAGGTTGCTGTAGACGGTATCAGAAAAATAGTTGAAGGGGCAGGCTATCAATTTGCCACTCTGGAAAAATACACAGATGTTAAAGAATTATATGCTGCAGTTGCAGACGCAGATGCACTAATCGTTCGCTCCGATAAAGTTACCAAAGAGGTTATTGACGCTGCTAAAAATCTTAAAATAGTTGTAAGAGCAGGTGCAGGCTTCGATAACTTGGACCTTGCAGCTTGCACAGCTCGCGGCATTGTAGCCATGAACACGCCCGGTCAGAACTCAAATGCAGTAGCAGAGTTAGCTCTTTGCTTTATGGTCTTCATGAGCAGAAACCAGCTTACAGCAGGTACCGGCACAGAGCTTAAAGGAAAAACCCTTGGTATTCAAGCTTATGGAAACGTAGGACGTTTGGTTGCCGGCCTTGCAAAAGGTTTTGGCATGAACATTATGGCATTCGATCCGTTTGTTCCTGCTGAGGCTATGGAAAAAGAGGGTGTAAGAGTAGCTAAAGACCTTGAGGATTTATACACTCATTCAAACTTTGTATCTCTGCATATCCCTGCAACAGAGCAAACCAAAAACTCCATCGGATATGAGCTTCTTTCAAAAATGCCGAAAGGTGGTTGCTTGATAAACACGGCAAGAAAAGAGGTTATTAACGAAGAAGGACTTATCAAAGCTCTTGAAGAGAGAGAAGACCTTAAATACATCACCGATGTTGCTACAGCAAACCACGAGGCTATTGCTGCAAAATTTGGTAAACGTGTTTATGGAACACCTAAAAAGATGGGTGCTGAAACCGCAGAGGCTAACATTAACGCAGGTCTTGCAGCAGCAAATCAGATTGTAGATTTCATTAAAACAGGAAACAAAAAATTCCAGGTAAATAAATAGACCATTATTAATTTTATAAATAACACACAACATGGTAAAAGTAAAACCATTTGCAGCTATCCGCCCGCCAAAAGCAATTGCACACGAAGTTGCTTCACGCCCTTACGACGTACTAAACTCAGCAGAGGCAAAAGTGGAAGCCGGCGAAAAATCATTATTGCACATTATTAAACCGGAAATAGATTTTGATCCTATTATTGACGAACATTCACAACCGGCTTACAATAAAGCAGTTGAGAACTTCAAAAAATGGCAGGACAAAAAATGGCTTATTCAGGATTCTCAGGAAAACTACTACGTATATGCACAGACAATGGACGGCAGAACCCAATACGGCCTTGTAGTTTGCGCAAACGTAGAAGATTATCTTACCGGTAAAATTAAAAAACACGAACTCACCCGTAAAGATAAAGAAGAGGACAGAATGGTACACGTAGACATTCAAAGTGCCAACATGGAGCCTGTTTTCTTTGCATATCCGGACAACGCACAAATTAATGCCATTGTTCAGAGAACTATTAAAGCAAAACCTGCCGAGTACGATTACAACTCTAAAGTAGACGGTTTCGGCCACCACTTCTGGGTAATTGACAACAAAGAAGATATTGCAAACATTACCAAAATTTTCTCTACAATCCCTGCATTCTACGTAGCCGACGGCCACCACAGAACTGCAGCAGCAGCCTTGGTTGGAGCAAAAAGAAAAAGCCAGAACTCACACCACACAGGTGACGAGGAATACAACTTCTTTATGGCGGTTGTATTTCCGGAGAGCCAGCTAAAGATTATTGACTACAACCGTGTAATAAAAGATCTGAACGGCCTTACACCGGAGCAATTCCTAGAGAAATTAAAAGTTGATTTTAATGTTATAAAAGAGGGTGCAGCAATTTACTCTCCAAACAAACTTCACAACTTCTCTATGTACATAGGGGGAGAATGGTACTCATTGCAAGCTAAAGAAGGAACATTTAATGATGCCGATCCAATTGGCGTTCTTGATGTAACCGTTCTTTCCAACCTTGTATTTGACAAAATTCTTGATATTAAAGACCTTAGAACATCTAAGAGAATAGATTTCATAGGGGGTATCAGAGGTCTTGGCGAACTCAAGAGAAGAGTTGACTCAGGCGAAATGGTTGCAGCATTTGCTCTCTATCCTGTTTCTATGAAACAACTGATAGACATTGCAGACTCGGGCAACATCATGCCTCCAAAAACCACATGGTTTGAGCCAAAGCTACAGAGCGGTCTGGCAATTCATAAATTCTAGAAACTGCAAAAAACAGTCCAACAAGGGCTAAAAAACAAATAAACCCACGTTACAAACATCTGTAGCGTGGGTTCATTATAAGGAACAGCCCTTACTGCGTATATCCTTTGGCAGGTGCAAATACCTATTATTTATACCGGGTAAAGATTATAGTATTATTTGAGCCATTCATATGTTGTATAATGATCGCCACACATCCCTATGGCATCATATACCTTTTGTGCTCTCACATTTCTTTTATCCACATACAGACGAATTCCTTTTATGGTATTCTCTGCAAGCACCAACGATTTTATATAGTCATACATTTGTTTGAATATCCCGTTTTCACGTTGCTCAGGCACTACATAGAGTGATTCAATCCACCAAATCCAGCCATTGCGCCAATCGCTCCATTCATAGGTAATCATAAGACTCCCAATAATTTTCTCACCATCCGCAGCCACATAAATCTGCCCTTTGTTCTTATCGGTGAGGGCCGCTTGCACCCCTTTTGTTAATACCCCACAATCCAGAACAAGCTCCTCCGTTTCCAGAGCCATTGCCATCTGAAAATCCACAATGGTTTCCAGATCTTCTAAAACAGCTTTTCTTATTATCATTAATACAAAAAATAAATGTTTCTTATTAAAAATAGATCAATAATTCCAGAGTTACCTTACTATGATCCATCTCATCTGAAGTAAACTCCTTCATAGAATAATTCCTGAAATAATGCTCATAATTCACCCGCAAAATAGAAGTAAACGGTTTCGTATTAAAAATCAAATTAACACCGCCGGTAGCCCTGTTCACACCAAGGCCCCTATCTGTTATATCATATCCCATAGCATCCCATCTAAGTACCGGTTCAACTCCGCGGAACGTTTTTGATTTTAACGGAAAAAGATATCCTCCCTGTACATAGGTCGCAAACATTGCTTTTTCATTATACTTATTATATTTCCCCATCACCTCACTCTCAATCTTAAAATTTCTACCCTGATATCTTAAATCGGCCCCCCAATAAATAAGGTCGAGCGTATCAGCCTTCTTCGTAAGATATGTCTTTACCGTACTGCGGAATCCCTTTTTCATATCGCCAAACAAAATGCGACCACCATACGAAGGAGATGTCTCCCATTTTGGATTATTAATGCCCGATCCATTGTACAAACCCGCCTCCACAGCTATTGGAAAACCGGTTTGCTTAATAACATAATTTACATTTATCCCGATATCTCTTGTAGACTCAAAATATTTTCCCACAAACGGCCTGTTTGCATAATCCAGCGGCCCAGGAGAAATGGTATACCCATTATACAACGGTATAGAACATTGTCCGAACGTAACGGAAAATCCCTTAAACGGATTAATTTTAGCATACAAGTCCAGCACATTAAACTTTCCATCCGAACTAAGCTCCAATAAGAACTTATACGAGATTAACTTGCTCAGATTCCCCACAATTCCAAGCCGAGAATTCCTTATGGAGAATCTAGATTGCCCGGTCTCGGTATCCACCTCATATTTTCCCTTAAAAACTACCTCCGGCCTTAATACAACCAATTCCCTGCTGGTTGAATCACACATATAAGCGGTCTTAACCAACCCTTGCTCACTAAATTTATATTTTGTAGATTCTACCTCCTGTCCTTGTAAAACATTCCATAAAGCCGAACCTGTCAACACAGAAAATAAGATGATTGCCCAATAAAATTTCCTCATAAAGGTTAAATGTCTATTTTAAAAATTGCGATTACAAAGATAGTACAAAGATTTTTAAAAACGAATCGGTGCATCCCAACTGCACAAAGGACGCACCGATTACAACATAACCTAAACTTAAAAAACTATTTCATATAAGAAACAAATATTATGTCTAAAAGTTCAGTTTTATTTTTCTATTTACCTTCTATCTTTTCCTCTTCCCAATAATGACTACCGGATTACTCTCCTCGGTAAGTTTTGAATTTAAGTCTTCTAAGTATTTTTTATCACTATCGGGAAGCTGCTTATTTTCTAATAATTCCCCTATTTGCTCTTTTAACTCATAAGCATCAATGCTTTGCGCAAATAATGTTGGGCTAATAAATGTCCCTCCATAACTAGTAACATCTCTAGGAAGTGTTATAGTGAGTCCATTATTATTACAAAAAAGTTTACTTACCTTTTTTATTAAATTATCCTCTCTATTAATTATATATACACCTTTGTTCGTAAGTGACATAATAGTATACTCCCCTGTTATAGAGAATTCCCATTTGTAAGGAGTACAAAGAATGTATTTATTGCAAATATATGGAATAAAAACAGAAGTCCCTTCTGAATCAACAAGTTCATCTTTATATGTAACCGAAAAAACCTTCTCTATTTTTGACGGTGAATCATATCTATAAACGGTATCATTAAATTTTTGTGAATACAAAAACATCTCCTCATTATGAGTTGCCAAACCTACACCACCAATCGGCCTCCCATAAGTCTGTGGTTTTTTTATGCTAGTTGTTTTTTTTGGCGTAATTAATGAGTCTATCATTCTTAGAGATTGCCCGGTTTTAATATCAATTACAGAGAACATTAGAGAATCATCATGCGTTGCTATATTTCCGTCCGGCATAATTGCCAATAAATCTGAAGAGCGTTGTTTTTTAGAATTTATCTTTGGTAAAAAATTTCCTGTAGTTAAATCTATATTTATAATATTTTTATTAAAATTTTGAGAAAAATATAAAATATTCTTTCTATTATCAACTACTGCAGAGCGCACACCCTCATATTCATTTGGGCCTTTACCCTTTATTGCCAATTTTCTTATGTGCTTTCCGGTTACAGCATCAAATTCATGTATTTCTTTCTTTCCAAGCATAACTATATATTTATCATTTACAGTCATAAATGTAGCGTTAGCTAAAAAAGAAGTATCCGTTTCTAATGGTACTATTCTTATATCATCTAATAACTCCGATAAATTTAGCTCAACACTGTCAGTAACATTTGTTAAATCATAAGCTATAAAGTTAGCCTCTTTTTTATTACTACACGCCCATAATAAAAGTAGAAAAAAAGAAAAAAAGAAAATCTTAAAATTAGTTTTCATTTTCAATTATCAATTTAATTTGCGACTAAAGATAACAAAAAAAAAGAGTCATCCAAAGTTTTATCTCTGAATGACTCTCTACA
>JAVWIB010000037.1:3731-22531 GCA_036639755.1 Bacteroidales bacterium | reverse complement strand
AAGAAGATCCGTAACATAGATCTTGGCTTGATTGCTATGAGCTATGGTTACGTATATGTTGCACAGGTAGCAATGGGTGCAAATCAGGCACAGTTCCTTAATGCTCTTAAAGAGGCAGAGGCACATGACGGTCCATCTATCATTATTGCTTACGCTCCTTGTATCAACCACGGTCTTAAAAACGGTATGGGCAAAACCCAGAGAGAAGAGAGACTTGCAGTTGAGTGCGGTTACTGGCATTTATACAGATTTAACCCTGCATTGGAAGCAGAAGGAAAGAATCCGTTTACACTAGATAGCAAAGAGCCTGACTGGACAAAATTCCAAGAGTTCATTAAAGGCGAGGTTCGTTACTCATCCCTTCTTAAAACGTTCCCCGGAGAAGCAAGCGAACTATTCAACCTTACCGAGGAATTTGCAAAACTCCGTCTTGCATCTTACAAGAGATTGGCAGGTCAACTATAATTGCCAACCCATACAAAGAAGCTGTCTCCTCACGGGGGCAGCTTTTTTTAATTTACATCTGTGGCTTTTTTATTCTAATTACCACACATTCAAACAGATTACCTCATAAATATTTTCCAAAGAATCTGCTACAATTACCATATAATCTCTATAGGATACTTCAATCTCCAAGCTACTCAATGACTGGTGCAAATTCTGCATTAACAGAGGAACCGTTTTTAACGGGTGTTGTAAAAATTGTTTTTTATCCACCAGAAAAAGTTGTACGGTTTCACCGGAGGCAATCAGTTTTTGAATATGCGGAGAGAGTTGAAAACTCACAGTCGCATATTTTCGGTTAAATGGAATAGAAATAATTCTATGATGTGTAGTTTTAATAAATGTAGTATCTATCATCTGCCCCAATCTTAGCTTATTATCACTGAATTTGCTTATGGAGAGATCTATTAATATAGAATCTGCAGATTGAGTAACTTTGTAGTAATCCTTATAACATAACTTTTGAATCATCGCATCACACTCGGCCGAGTAATCTTTCTTTTTTTCCTTACTCTTTCCATTCAAAGTAAATAGCTGAATAATCTGCCCGTTTTCGGCGGGAATGCTATATAAATGGTAAGTTTTCTTTTTGAATTTAATCCCTTTTATAGTGTTAGCAGCCAGTTGAATATTGGGAATATAATAAAACCGGGTTGAAAGTTCCCCTTTTTTTCCTTGCAATTGAAATACAAAATGAGGTGAAGTAATAGCTACTCCAACTTTTTGTTGAATAAGTTTTCTATCCGCATTAAACTGCTGCATAGCTAGATAGTTACTTCCATCATGAGGTATATAAACGGCATACAAGTCCTCCGATATCCTTAAATCTCGATTGTAAAAACCGGTATAAGCTCCCTCTGTCAGTCTATTACTCTCCTGATACCTACTTTGAATAGTATTTTCTCCTGTTTTTTGAGTAATGGCACAACTGCCTACAAAACACACACAAGAAAACGCCCATAAAATAATTTTAACCGATTTCATAACTTAATATTGTTTTATAAACTCAAAGAGGTTGATTGCTCATCATAATAATATGTGTTTCCACTTGATGTTTGTAAAATTCTCATATTATTTTTCTTTATAAATGCACAACACAGGGTTCATATCCTCATTGATATGAATATATTTGGATAGCTCTTTTATAAACGGAGATTCCTTCAATTTTCCTTCCTTATCTGTTAATTGAGCATACCCTATCTGCACGATAATTTTTCCATAAAGGTTGGAGGGGACAATTTCATTCATCGAAATCCGATTCACTCGATCCTGATTATTGTTTTTATTAAATAATTCCGTTTTGCCGGTTTTTTTCTCAATCAGTCCCACATAACGGTTCTTCTCATTTCCTATCAAATTAACAAGTAAGTAATTTTTAGTAACCGCTACCAGATCGTATGACCCAATTCTATTTACAAATTTCCGGGCAGTTTTAGGATTTTTTAACAAATTCAAATCAGACTCAAAACTAGCTCCGGCAATTTTTATTCTAAACAAAGGATAAAGGGAGGTATCCTTTGACTGATAGGCATAGATATGATTGTCTACATAAGGGGCTAACCAGAACTTATTTCCATCGTAATATCCCCCTTTCCCTCTTCCTGCTATGTACAAATTTGTACTAAACTTAGGCCTTTCCAACAAGTTTTTTAAAAGTTTTCCTTGGGAAGAGTAGATTTGAACCGAGTAATAGGGCGTTTTACTTAAAACCGAATCGTGGGTATATGCCGTTAAACCATTTAGTTCCTGATTTGCAATAAGATTGCCATCGGGTAATACCCCCACTTGATTACTCCAGACAGAAAGTGGCTGTTTCAGCTTTCTGATAAAATTCCCTTTTAGGTCATAATAGATCATTTCTGCATTGTAATTCCGCACCAGCAAAGAAGAATCAACTAAACACAGAGAACGATATTCCGGGCCATATTCCTGAGGTCCGTTTCCAGAGCGATTAATTGCATGTAAGTACTTCCCTTGCGTATTAAATACTTTTATATCTTTACTTTCATCTACCCCAACGTATATTTTATTATCAGAAAATATATATTCGTCTACATAATCACAGTCAAACACAGAAGAGTCAGTTGTCTCAAGGGGTATCATTTGTTCCAATGAATAATAATCCGAGAAAGCGCCATTCGAAATATTACTAAAATTAATATCCACGGTCAAAACTTCCTTATTACTATTACATGATGCGTATGTTAAAAGACTTATAAATAACACTAAAGACTTATTTTTCATAGAACTGTTATTTTAATAAAGTTAGAGAATTAATACATTTCATGGTAAAGTTAAAAATCGTATAAGATAAATCAAAATATGTAGTATCTTAAATGAATATTAAGTATTGTACTTACTAAAATAAAAGTTACATAAGATCTAATTATCAATAAATTACACGCATCATTAATTAATTAATTAGAAGTAACAACTAAGTTATCTGAAAAATTATCAAAACCCAAAAGAATCGGGGGCAGTTAGGGAAACTTTAAGGGACACCACGCTTAAAAGAAGCCCGCCGTACTCTGAGAGTGCAGCGGGCTTCCCCGACTTAACCTAACTTAAAAAACTATTTCCCTTATATAACAGCGTTGTTTAAGAAAGGTTCAAAATATTTAAACTATTTTTGAAATTTATCCTATTATTTTGTTAACCCCCTCTAATATCTCGGTTTCGCGGATATCGGTTACTTTAACAATCTGAGCAGCCTCGTTAAGGATAGCATCTGCAATAGAACGGTCTTTTATTCCCGAAGCGTTAATCTTAACGTTTAAGTAAGCTCCATGAACAGCAGTACGGATGCATAAAGCGCCTACGCCGGCATCAGAAACAGAATTTGGATTACCCTCTTTTGCCATGGCCGCAACAATGTCAAAAGCACGGAAAGAGGCTTTCATGGTTCGTAAAGGAACCTGAGTAGCATAAATGGTAGCTTCCTGTAGAGCAGCAGTACGGGCAGCCTTCTCGGCATCTGTCCCTTTCGGCATTCCGAAACAAGCCATAATTTTATTAAACGCAACAGTATCTTCGTCTACCAGATAAAGCAACTCGGAAACAATCTCCTGTCCTTTTTCCGCCCAATCCGAGAAATAGTGCCATTTATCGTCCCAACCCGGTTTGTGCGAAGACAGATTGGCAACCATTGTTCCCAAAGAAGCCCCAAGTGCCCCTGCATAAGCAGCAATCGATCCGCCACCCGGAGCAGGAGACTCACTTGCGGTTTCCAGAGCAAACCCTTTACAAGTAAAATCAATTAGTTTTTTAGGTGCACCTGCCGCAGCACCATCCTCCATTAGATACTCAATCACTTTCTCGCATGGGTTAAACGGTTTTAAGTCATCCAAACCCATGGATTTAACAGCAATTTTAATAATTTCATCCTCCGCAATACCAACAGAACGCTGCTGTTTTGCAAGATAATATTTACCGGCATCTATCAACACCTTTTTAGGGATAAGGCCTACAATCTCAGCTCCGGTAACCCTTATACCGCGTAATGCAGCCTTAGCAACAACCTCATCAAAAGCAATATGTACCGGCGTAACCGAAATATTGGTAACGTTCATAGAAACCTGTGCAATACCATATTCTTCAATAAACCAGCCAATGGCTTTACACCCTTTAAGAGTGCCCGGAGTCCACACCTCTTTACCGTTGGCATCCAGCACAACTTTACCCACAACAGAACCACCCTCTCTTAATTTACGTCCTTTCTCTCTCACATCATAAGCAACAGCATTGGCACGGCGGGTAGAAGTGGTATTTAAGTTATAATTAATAGCAACCAAAAAATCCCTTGCCCCTACATTGGTAATACCAACTTTGGCAACCCTATCAGAATACTCAGAAGGCCCAAAATCGGGTTTCCAGTTAGGATCCTGTAATTTTTTAGGAATCCCCTCATACTCACCCTTTCTGCAAACCGCCAGGTTTCTCCTCTCAGGGATAAACGCAGCGTCCTCATAGCAATAAACAGGAATATTCAACTCCTCGCCCAATCTCTTTGCAACGGTGCGCGCATACAGGGCGCAATCTTCCATTGTAACACCTGAAATTGGAATAAACGGACAAACATCGGTAGCACCGCTTCTGGGATGCTCTCCATGATGTTTGGTCATATCAATCAATTCGGCAGCTTTTTTAGCCCCTCTAACGGCAGCCTCCATAACATGCTCCGGTTCACCCACAAACGTAACAACCGTTCTGTTGGTAGCAGCACCCGGATCAACATCCAGCAGCTTAACCCCTTCAACACTCTCAATCGCATCTGTAATCTGTTTAATTACAGCCATATCACGTCCTTCACTAAAATTAGGAACGCACTCTACTATCTTTTTTTGCATTCTATATTAAATTAAAATTATGTCCCGATAATTAATCAACTAAATCGGCCAGCGAATTAGCATAATGCACCCCATCTATATAAAGGCAAATACCTGTGTTCAACCCTTTCATCAGCGATTTCCCATCAATATCAAAATAATGAATAGGGAAAAGATTCTTTGGGTTAATTAAGTTAGCGGCCTTTATAAATGCCTCGTCCGATAATGTGTAAGGTTGATTCTTAGGTAAAAATGCCACATCCATATTCTTGGCCAGTTCCATCTCCGGAATAAGCTCGGTATCACCTGCTATATAAAGCTTAAACCCTCCAAAGTTAAGAATATATCCGTTTCCCTCCCCTTTAATATGGAAAGGATTCCCGTTGTCGCGTTTCTGATTGATATTATAAGCGGGGAGTGCTTGAATCTCAATCCCTCTTGTTTTAATTTGATCCCCGTTATTTAAAATATTAATGATTGAATGCTTTACGCAGCTAACCGTCGCAATCATATTCTCCAGCGTAGTAGAAGGATCTACATTCAACTCATTATCATCTACATTCAGTTTCATACGAGGAAGATCATTATTCAAACAAGTACCAACCCCTTTACTCACCACAAACTCTGTATTCGGAGTTGAAATTGCCTTAATGGCAATACTATCGTAATGATCTGTATGAGCATGCGTAAGAAAAATAAGGTCCGCTTTTTTATCTTTGGAATAATCATGCGCACCGCTAAAAGGATCCACATAAATATGCATCCCTTCCCAATCAATATGCACCGATCCGTGCCCTAAGTGAGCTATCTGTATCAAACCCACAGGAGTGTAGAATGTATTATATCTGCTTGTTCCCATAATATATAAGTTTTTAATAATTATTTAGTTCTATTTAATGATCTCACCATTCAATATAACAGTATCAATAAACGGAGTTGTAAAAGCATATGGGATAAAGTCTATAGAAGGAATCTCTTTGGTAATAAACAAATTAGCCCTCTTACCTCTGGTAATAGAACCAAGTTCATCCTCTACCCCCATTGCATAAGCACCATTTATCGTACATGCATTAATAGCCTCCGCCGGAGTAAGTTTCATGGCAATGCAAGCCAATGCCATTTCAAACTGCATGTTTCCGCTCGGACAAGACCCCGGATTATAATTACTTGCCAGTGCTACCGGAATCCCGTAATCTACAATCTTACGAGCAGGAGCATACTGCATATTCAAAAAGAAAGTAGCCCCCGGCAACATAGTAGCAATGGTTTCACTACTCTTCAGAGCCTCAAACTCCTGCTGTCCCGTACTCTCCAGATGATCTACACTTATGGCGTTATATTTAACCCCAACCTGCACGCCCCCCGAAAATCCCATCTGATTGGCATGCACTTTAGCCCTCAAACCATATTTCATACCGGCATTAAAAATTCGATCCGTATCCTCAACCGAGAAAAATCCCTCCTCGCAAAAAGCATCCACATATTCGGCCAGCCCTTCGGATGCAACCAGCGGAATCATACTGCTGATAATCTCCTCTACATACCCCTGATGATCATTGGCAAACCTTGCCGGATAAGCATGCGCCCCTAAAAATGTAGCTTTTACGGTAAGCGGAGTTGTCTGTTTAAGCCTCTTAATTACCCGCAACATCTTTAACTCATCCTCCACACTAAGACCATAACCACTCTTAATCTCCACCGCCCCCGTTCCGGTTGCCATCATTTCATACGCCCTCTGCAAAGCACTCTTATAAAGCTCATCCTCGGAAGTATCATGCAAGAGCTGCGAAGAATTTAAAATTCCTCCACCCCTCTTTGCAATCTCCTGATAACTCAACCCTTTTATCTTATCCACAAACTCCTGCTCCCGGCTCCCCGCATAAACAAGATGGGTATGAGAATCGCAGAAACTTGGGAAAACATATTTGCCGACAGCATCAATCACCTGCACATTTTCATACGCATGCGGATCCCGATAATTTTGAGCACCATCTGTACCGCATCTTAATTTCCCCGATGCCGCCGCTATTTGCTTTAAGTTATCGGGGAGGGAAGACATTGCCCCATAATCTGCAATAACGCCCTCTTTTACATATAGATAAGCATCCTTAACAGTAGCCAGCTCCCCCATCTGCTTCCCTTTTTTAAGAGATGGAGTCTCGCCGGCCTGTATCAGCTCCTTACTATTTATAATCAGTAGTTCCATCACCTATTTCTGATGTTTCAAAAACTCCTTTGAATGATTCATATGGGTATACATCACCTCATCTACATCCACAAAATTCACAACCTTTCTATACTCAGCCACAAAATCCTCAATCACCGCAGAACTCGTAAGCGGACGTCTGAATTCCAACGCCTGAGCCGCATTAAATAACTCAATTGCCAAAATGGTCTCCACATTATTCACAACCCGGTAACACTTGGTAGCAGCATTCGCCCCCATACTTACATGATCCTCCTGTCCCTGCGAAGAATCAATGGTATCCACACAGTTAGGCATACATAACATCTTATTCTGACTCACCACGCTTGCCTGAGCATACTGCGGAATCATAAAGCCCGAATTCAACCCCGGTTTAGCAACAAGGAACGAAGGCAACCCTCTCTTTCCCGATATTAGCTGGTAGGTTCTCCTCTCCGATATGCTTCCAAGCTCCGCAACCGCAATTGCAAGAAAATCAAGATTCAAAGCCAGCGGCTGACCATGGAAATTACCGGCGGAAACAATCAGATCTTCATCGGGAAGAATGGTTGGATTATCGGTAGCACTGTTTAACTCGGTAACAAACACCTGCTCAATATGAGCAATGGCATCTTTAGAGGCCCCATGCACCTGCGGAACACAGCGGAACGAATAAGGATCCTGCACATGCTGCTTAGGCTGCTCAATAATCTGGCTCCCCGATAAATATTTAAGTATATTGCACGCAGTCTCCATTTGTCCCGAATGAGGGCGGATAGCATGTACACCGGGGGTAAAAGGCTCCTTTCTCCCATCAAAAGCATCAATGGAAAGAGCTGCAATTTTATCGGCGAGCATAGAGAGCTGTTTTGCCTTTATAAGATTCCAGATAGCAAACGAAAGCATGAACTGAGTTCCGTTCAAAAGGGCAAGCCCCTCCTTGCTGGCAAGAGTTAAGGGCTCCCAGCCGAATTGCTTATTAATCTGGTCAGCAGGATATTTCTTCCCTTTATAATTCACCTCACCAAGCCCCAACAAAGGAAGACACATATTGGCAAGCGGTGCCAGATCGCCCGAAGCTCCCAACGAACCCTGTTGATAAACCACCGGATAAACTCCGTTATTAAACAAATCCACAAGTCTCTGCACAGTCTCCAAGCGAATGCCGGAATAACCGTAAGCCAACGATTTAATCTTAAAGGCCAGCATAAATTTCACAATCTCCTGCGGCACCTCCTCGCCTATTGAACAAGCATGCGACATCACCAAATTCTTCTGCAACTGGCTCAGCTGATCACTTGCAACGGTCACATTGCACAAAGAGCCAAAACCGGTTGTAATACCATAGATTGGCTCTTTTTGGGATCTCATTCTATTATCGAGATACTCTCTGCATTTTACAATTCTTCCGCAAGCCTCATTTCCTAAAACAACCTGCGCATTATCTTTCAACAAACCCTCAACATCCGAGAGTTGATGGATTTTCTGATCTATATTAAAAATCATTCTATTTATTATTAATTATGACAAACTTGAACGTATAATACAAATATAGTAATTAAAAATAAATATTTAGCTTTCCGGCTGGAGTTTTATCACTTTACGCCCGCTAATTTCATAAATCTTACTCTGCATTACTTCCTGTTCCTTTATGAAATTCTTTAAAATATCGTACCACAAACATATTCATTTATAAATAAAGAAGAACGGAATTAACAAATTCTGCATGGTTGCAAGAATTTTGTTAATTCCGTAAAACCTACTATTTAATAAACGTATAACTGTTTATAAAATTGATTAGTAACCGGGGTTTTGCTGAGAAGCGATAGCCGGATTTACATTCATTTCATCTTGCGAAATAGGTAAAATACATTTATAGAATGTTCTATCAATAATTTTATCTCTATGTTTAATAGACAACTCTTGGAAATCATCATTAAACTCAATTTTCTTATTCATCCTAATCATGTCAAAAAATCGATGACCTTCTGCATAAAATTCCTTACTGCATTCATCAAGAATCATGTCATTTGAAACGGTAGCAACAGTTGCAGGAGCCATATTAGGAGCTCTCTTGCGAATTTCATTAAGATAGTCAGCAGCTTTTTTCTTATCTGGAGTTTTAGAGTTAAGGGCAGCCTCCGCAGCAATCAGATAAATCTCAGATAGACGGATTACCTTGATATTTACAGCAGAAGTAGAACCTTTATCGCCTTTCATCTCTTTCTCGCTACCGGCATATTTATAACAAGCACCAAACCTATCTACATCATGATCAACCCAATATTCATCATTACCCATAACACCCCAACGCACATCGTCAAGGTCTTCTCCAAGTCTGTTCAAAAAATAATTGCTTGCAAGGAACTGACCCATTGCATTTGTTTTTTTGCCCCAACACATTTCATACCAAGCCAAGGAACCTGTTCCTAAATCCCCTTCGTTCTCATAAATTGCCAACTCAAATATAGACTCCGATCCAAATTCACCTGTCCATGATTTAGCCCAATCTCCCGGTTGATACAATGTATATTTTTTAGATTTAATTATCGTTTCAGCTATCTCCAGCGCAACATCATAATTTTCCATATAAAGATTCACTTTTGCCTGAAGGGCTAGATTTGCATAATAGCACAAATAGCCTTTCGCCGTTGATTTTGACATAAACTCTGCGCCATCCTTTAAATCTTTCAGAATCTGAGTATAGTTTTCAGAAACTTTAGCCCTGGTAGGTTGCGCTGTTGTAGGTAAAGTTGCGGTTATATTTGGAACTCCATAAGCCTCTTTATTCATATTATATGGCTGCCCATACAAACGAACTAAATCAAAATAAATAAAAGCTCTTGCAGTTAAGGCTTGACCTTTATAACTGCTAAAATTTTCTTTGGAATCTTTCTCTATTTTTGCTATATTCTCAAGGATAGTATTTGTCTGTAATATACAATAGTACATATGATTCCAAAAACCGGCATAGTTACCGGAAGAAGCCGAATGATTAAATCCATACAAGCCGTCATAGCCGCGCCCTTGTGAATAGATTGTAAAATCTCCCCCTTTTGCATCGCCATACAGCAGGAAGTTTCTACCATAGTAGGCAGAACTAGCCATTAAAGACATAAGCCCGTTAACAGCAACCTGTGCATCTTGAGCCGTTTTAATAGAACTCTCAGAACTAGTGGAATTAGTAGGTTCTACATTCAGAAAACTCTTGCAGGATGTAACCAGCGATATGCAAATAATTGCAATTAATATATTAATTTTTTTCATTATTATATCCATTTAAAGATTAAAAAGTAAATTCTACGCCAAATGTATAAGTTTTCCCTTGAGGTGTTTCCCATCCCCTTATTCTCATGTCACTTACCTCCGGATCACAAACATTATAGCCACTCCATGTTAATAGATTTGTTCCATTAAAATAAACTCTTGCACCGCCTAATCCAATTTTATGAACCAGAGTAGTAGGGAAATTATAACCTAACGATATAGTCTTAAGTCTCAGATAATTATTCTGATGCATATGACGGCTGCTTTTTTGATTAACATCTTCATAATCATATGCAATACGCTGTGGATATTTAGAATCTTTATTTGTAGGTCTCCAACTATTATCGTATGCATCTTGTGACATAGTTCTTTCCCAGTAATATCCATCATCATTCACATCTCTATCAACAGCATTGTACATATATCCACCCAAGCTATAGATAAAATTAAGCCCTAATGAAATTCCTTTCCATGCAACGCTGGTATTAATACCTCCATATACGGTAGGATTCATATCGGCAAGTAGTACTTGATCGGCCTCTTTATAATCCAATGTTGCAGGACGTCCATTAACCATCATATCAGTTTTAGTATCATTATTAAGATACCATTGATTTCTACCACTTTCTCTATCTACCCCCGCCCATTCCAAACCATAAAGAGCTAATGTTGATTCACCCTCTCTGTAAATAAAATTAGCATTACCGTCTATAAGCTCTTCCCAGATAATATCTTTCCCTCCATATAGTTTTGTAACCTTGGATTTAATAAATGAAGCTGTAATACTGGCATCCCAAGTAACAGCCTTTGTCCTGATAATATCACCGCCTATTTCAACCTCAACACCCTTATTGTTAATCTCTCCAACATTCATTAATGTAGATCCAATACCTATTACACTTGAGATAGGAAGATCCTGCAATAAATTTTTAGAGTCCCTATTAAAGAACTCAACTGTTCCGTATAGCCTCTGATCCCAAAAACCAAATTCTAATGCAACATTTGACGTATAACTGGTTTCCCAAGTTAAATCCGGATCTGCAATTGTAGAAACAGCACTCCCTGCATGCTGCATATATTTTGAAGTATAAGATGTTAAACTACGCCATCCGTAATTGGGACTTGGTAATGTTCCATTTACGCCATAAGAGGCTCTTAATCGTAAATTACTAATCCAATCTACATTTTTTAAGAATTTTTCATTATTAATTTTCCAAGATCCGGCAACAGACCAGAAGTTACCCCAACGATTTGCTTCTCCTAATTTTGAAGAACCGTCTGCACGATAACTACCTGAAAGATAATACCTGTTATCATAGTTATAATCTATTTTAGACAAGACCGATGCCATAGCATTACCCCAAGAATAGCCACTGGCATCAAGTTTACCGGCTGTAGAAACAGTATGGACCGTTTTTGGCAAATAAGTACCATTCGCTCTTTGATACTCGGTTGTATTGGACTCTGCTTCAAACCCAACTAAAACACCAAGCGTATGTTTTTGTGCAAACTCCTTATTATAATTTACGGTTGTAGAGGTGACTATTTTTTGTATCGTAGTTGTATAATCGGTAACATCACCCTCGGTTGCAGATCCATTAAAGTGGTTGGCACTATAATATACATTATCTTTTGTGTTTGTATTATCATAGGAGAAAATAGACTTTAACGTAAGTTCCGGAAGAATTTTTATTGTTAAAGCTTCCGATGCGCCTATTTTTAACACTTTTGAAGAGTTTTCCCATTCATTATTATAGTATACAGGATTCTGAGCATAACTACCATATCTATTTGTATATGGCAACCCCGTTTTATAGTCGGTTGGCCAGTATAAAGGCCATAACAAATTCCTTGATTGCATAAAATAGTTAGAACTCGTGTTTCTAGTATCATTAAAACCCTCTTTTTTAGTATGCGCAATATTAACGGAAGTAGTAAATTCAACATATTTACCAACTTTCTGATTTAAATTAACACGTCCGCTAATACGATTATAATCATTTATAACAACTCTACCTTGTTCTTTTGTATAGGCAAATGATGAATAATAAGTTGTTTTATCAGATCCGCCACTTACCGACAAATCATAATTTTGATAGATAGCTGTTCTGAATAGCTCTTTATCCCAATCATAATATTGCCCCTCTCTGTTAATATCAACTTTACTATCGGTCATACCCAATATTTTAAGAGTTTTAGAGGTATTGTCGGAAGTTTCAAACTTATAGCCATGTTTATTAAATCTGGAGTTTAATCTACCTATTGCATATTTATTAGCACTCGCCTCATCAGAACCGTCAGTTACGTCCTGATTCCAGAAAATATCATATAACATTTCAACTTGTTGTTCCGGGCCTGCAACTTCAAAATTTTTGGTTGCCCATGAGGGAGTGATACCTACAGATGCCTTAAATGAAACTGTTGCTTTTCCAATCTTTCCTTTCTTGGTTGTAATCATAATGACACCATTCGCAGCACGCGAGCCATAAAGAGAAGAAGCAGCTGCATCTTTTAGTACGGTAATGGATTCTATATCACTAGGATTTAAAGTACTCATTACGTTATTGGAAGCATAGAGACCTGCCTGGCTGACATCACCTGATATAACCGGAATACCATCAACAACATACAACGGATCTTTGGATGCATTCATAGATCCAATACCACGAATACGAATGCTAGGAGCCGATCCTGCCTGTCCTGAACTCTGAGTAATCTGCATACCGGCAACTTTACCATTTAATGCATTTTCAAAAGAGACCGACGGCACATCTTTTATTACATCATTTTTAACAACGGAGGCAGCACCGGTAAACGTCCCTTTCTTGGCCGTACCGTAAGCAACTACAATGGTTTCGTCAAGGGCTATTGCATCGGGCTTAAGAGTCACGTTAATGACAGATCTACCCGCTACAGGAATCTCTTGCGTAACGAAACCGATTGTGGAAAAAATAAGGACTCCATTTGCGGGAACTTTAATGGAATACTTACCGTTATCAT
Organism: Bacteroidales bacterium; assembly: GCA_036639755.1. Classification (GTDB taxonomy): domain Bacteria; phylum Bacteroidota; class Bacteroidia; order Bacteroidales; family UBA932; genus Egerieousia. Next base: position 9,250 of record JAVWIB010000037.1, on the reverse strand, counting down.
CGGTATACTCTCCCGTTGTGGTTCCTTTAACCTGAATTGTTGCAAATGGAAGTGGTTGTCCATCGTCGGAACTGACTACCGTACCGGTAACAGTGGATTGCGCCAGCATAATAGTTGAATAACATGCCGCCAGCACAAGCAAAATGATTTTTTTCATAAGAAATTATTTAGTTTAAATAGTCTCTCCAAATATAGGTAAATTATTACAAACTTGTTTCTTTTTCGTTATAAAAATATTAGATTATGGCACTTTTTATACATTTTTTTATTTTTTCAGTTAAAAAAGTTGCAAAATAAAAAAATGTTACTTTGAGACACAAAGTAACATTCTCTTATTAAAAAGACGTATTTTATTCCAAATTAAAAGAAAAAATACAACTATTCTGAAATATATTTATATTTCGCAAAAACCGGGTTTTTCACCGCTCTTCTGTTTCTTATTTTTCTGAATATAGCGTTTTTGTTTCTTATTTTCAAGCATTTTTTTACGATTTTCGCGTCGCTTCTCTTTTTTAAGCCGTTTTTCTTCTTTTCTCGCAAGTTTTTCGGCCTTTTTTAAAAGCCTTTTTTCTGCGTTTAACTGTTTTTTCGTTTTTGCCGTATTTACAATATCTACCATGCCGGAATCAGAAGCAACATCTGTTTTTACGGCAAGCGTATCAGGTACAACCGGCATATTTTTATCAACGGTAGTATCCCGTCCCAAAGAATCACGCAGTTGCTTTGCTTGTAAGTCTTTTTGCCGTTTCAACTCACGAGCGGTATCCTCTGCACGCCTTATAGAATCCAACTCCGCTTTATAAATCATTAATGAATCACGTCTGTGCGGAAAATACACCTTGGAATACAAATATTGAGGGAACGGTGTCTTCTCAACAGCATTACGCTGAGACACACGCATCACCCTGTCGGTCACCTCATTTCTGGATTTAGGACGATCTTTATCTCTCCACACAAACCCACGAAGCCGTTGCTGATCCATAGGAAGATTGAATACCGGCAAAGCATCGTTTTTAATATTTTCTATGTATTTTATCTTTTGAATCTGCCTGTCCTTTATGCTCGCCGATAACATTTTACTCTCTTTTTGATTCATAACGGTAATAATACTGTCTTCCTGCAGATAGAAAATAGCGGAAGCCCCCCCAAGCGCATCATACCTGTATAAATCATTATTAGCAAAATGAGCCGACATCTCGGGACTTTTAATCTGATTAAAATGGATAGAGTCCTCTTGTGATATAATATAGGCGTTTGATAATAGATTAATTTTATCAAGCGCATTCTTTTTCATGGCAGCCTGAATACTGTCTGCCATAAATTGATTCTTGGTATCATTCCACATGATGGGATCTTTATAAAATCTGGCAATGGAATCTATCCCGGTATAAACCAGCGAATCACAAAGCCCCTGCAAATCGGAACGGTACATTCTAACATGATGAAAAGCATCTATAAATGTTACCTGCGTAGTATCCTTAGGTAACACAACGGTGTTTTTTAGAGAATCTTTGAGGGAGGTTTTCAAAGAATCCATCAAAGAAATTTTTAATGAATCGGCAGCAGAAACTCGTAGGCTATCTACTGTCGCAGTTTTGAGAGAATCTGTTACCTGCACAGTTCGTGAAGAATCTACTACCTGCACAGTTCGTAAAGAATCTGCTACCTGTACAGTTCGTAAAGAATCTACTTCAGTTGATTTGGGAATGACTTGAGTCCTTGGTTTCTTCCCGATATTTTTCCGTTTTCCTGCCGGAACCTTGGTTTGGGCAGAAACCTTATTGGGAGCAACAGGTGCATTGGGAGCGGCTGGAGCTCCGCCCGCACCATCGGGAGCCTTTTGGGTACTCTCCGGCCTCTTCCCGGCCTCCTCACGCCTTTTCTCAGCCGCCAGTCTTGCCACCCGCTCCTTTTCATTCATGATGGAGATGGGATCTATATCGGAGAGCTTTTTCCGCTCTTTTGCCTGAGAGATTATGGAGCTATCTATATCACAATACCGGATGGTGTAATATCTTATGGTATCGGATGCCATAAAAAGGGTATCGCACACCCCTTTTTCAACGGTATATAATCCTACGGCAGGTTTTTGAGTAAGCTCCACCACCATAGGGGAAGGGCGGTAAGTGACCTTATCGGCCAGGGCAATGGCGGTCTGAACCGTGTCTAGCATCTGCACATTGTTAAACAAATCTGCATTGCCGCTTTTCCTAAAATATTTGAGCAGATCGGCCCATATTTCCTGCTCTCGCGTAAGGATGTAGCCGTCTTTATCAAAGGTAATGATATCGGCAGGACGGTCAAATTCACCCGAATTGGCGGTAAGCATATTCTCATTCTGCCACGCCGTGGTGGCCCGGCCGAAATATGCCTTATTTAAATCGGTACGGTAATCTATTTTATCGGAGATAATAAACAAAGAATCGGCAAACATCTGTACACTATCTATAAAGGAGAAGAGTTTCTCTTTTGATTGGTACATTCCGTTATTGCTCTCTATAAGATTACCGTCATTATTAATTAATGCCCCTCCGTTGTAAAACGTGGCAATACTATCTTTTGTATTGTAGTCCAGAAAATTGGTTCTAAGAATATTCCCCTCTTTATCAAATAATTCTACCAGTTGCCCCCGGCATTTTGCAAGATTTTCATTTACCACATATTCAATTGCATCGCTTTTTAAGAATGTATTTTCCTGAAGAATCTGAACATGTCCTATGGCATTAATAATATTGGTACTTACATTCCATAAGGCTGTATCGCATAATAGATAAGTATTATTATGAAAAAATCTTGCCGGCCCTACAACTTTACGGTAAGCCACGGTATCAATCTGCAACAATTGTGCAGAATTGGCTTCCAGCAACCTTATCAGGGAATCTGCAGGCTCTTTTTTTTGCTGGGCAAAACAGGCAGTTGAAAAGAAAGCTGCGATTAAGAATACAACCAATGCCAGACTATTTAATCCAACCCTCTCTCTCAAAATTACAGTTTTTAAATAAATCATCTAACTTAATATAGGTGGCAACCTGCTTGTCCTTAATAAATTTAGCAATTGCTTCTTGTTGCAGCTGCTGATTGGCTATATTTTGGATCATGACAAAGTCTTCTTTAAATGATGCCGTATGAGACGGTAAAATATTGTCCAGACGGATAATTTTATAAATTGTATTACCACCTGTACTGCCGCCGCGTCCCTCATTATCCAACGATTCAAAAGGCTCGGAAATATCTCCTATCTTCATATCTTTTAACAAAGCATAATCCATAGGTTTCAACTGATCTTTTTCAAAATTAAGGGAACCCGAATTCTCATCCGACATTTGTCCTCCGTTTACAGCCGATTTAGGATCCTGAGAATAGAAACGGGCAGCCATCTCAAATGTTATGCTGTCTGCAGCTATTTTCATCTTTATGCTATCCAGTGTCTTAAAGGCCTTTTCTCTGTCACGGCTTGTGTATTTGGGTTTTAATAAAATATGCCGTAAATTAATCATATCCCCGCTTTTCTCAATCATCTGAATAAGGTGAAAACCATCGGGAGTCTCTACAATCTGGGAAATCTGCCCCGCTTTAAGAGCCATGGCCGCATCACCAAAAGCCGGCCAATAAATATTTTTGGAAGCCATCCTTAACTCTCCTCCTCTTATGGCAGATCCGGGATCCTCTGAGTATAACGATGCCAACGTACTAAATTTTTCCCCTTTAAGAATTCTGTCTCTCATCTCCAGAAGTTGTTCTTTTACCACAAGAGCCGCATCTGCTTTGTTGGGATACAATACAATCTGACTAATTTTATATTGGGTAGAGATAATAGGAAGGCTATCCTTATCTGTCTTTTTATAAAACCGCTCAACCTGCGCAGGAGTCATGCTCCCCGCCCCTTGCATTACGGTCTGCTGCATCTGTTGGGTAAGACTCTGCTCTCTTAAAATAGATCTCCAATCTTGTTTGAGTTTATAAAGAGGCATCTTAAAATACTCCTCCGCAGCTTTTTCTCCACCAAGTTTCATGGTTACATCTGCAACTCTGCTCTCCAGTTCCATCTCCACCTGTTCTTCTCGTACCGCTAAGCTATCGAGCCGGGCCTGATTAAGAAATAACTTCTGTGCAAGCATATTCTCCAGCACCTGGCACCGTGTATTTCTATCGGTAGAAAGGCCCTGAGCAGCCATCATCTGAATCTCACTCTCCAACTGAGACAACGTAATCATCTCGTTACCTATTAAGGCAATGGTTTTATCAATAAGCCCGTTCTCATATTTCTGGGCAAACACAGATGTACCCGATATCAATAGGAGCATTGCCACAAAAACATTAATCAGCTGCTTTCTCATCTTTCTTTATAATTTTTAGTTTTTTATTATCCAGAGCATCATTCAAAATATCCTTTTGCAACGTGGAAAGCAACTCTTGCTTCCTACGGCTAAGGATAATCTCTTTTATTCTTTCCGTATTATAATCAAACGGTGTCACCTCATTGGATCTGATATACTCAACCACCTGCACAATACTGGTATAAACAGAATCTTTCAGTTCAATAATATCCTCCTTTGCCAACAACTCCTGCAAACGGTACACATCTTCCCCTATCTCACGCGCCACTATCTGTAAATCTACCCATGTATTATCATAGGTACTGTATTTATAAGCCGAATTATAGGCAAGCTCCTCCAGCTCCTCCATATTCCCCACATTTTTCTTCCCCGATAATTTTCTGACCATCTGCAAATTGGGAGAACTATTGTGTATTTTTATGAGCCGTGCCTTTACAATTCCGCTTTTGCTCTTAAAACTATCGGGATGACTATTATAATATTCGCGCATCTCCTGCTCCGATATTAACGTATCCAGTTTTTCCTCCACATACATATTCTCATACCGAAACATGAGTAACTGGGCTTTATAATCGGCCAACTCTTTCTCCACATCTTTATCGGTTTTGGGTAATTGCTCCTGAGCCTTAAGCAGCATCAACTGTTTAATAGCCCAGGAATCTATATACTGTCTTACCAACGCAATGCTGTCTTTACCGGTAATCCCTTGAGGCACAATTTTTTCAATATCGCTTTTATACAATGCAACACTCCCTACCTGCGCAACCTTATCTTCTTTAAAAAAAGATTCTATAAAGTTACACGAACATACGGAAATTGCACATATTATGAATAAAAGCGTTCTTATCATTTATCTGCTGTAGTTTGGAGCCTCTCTTGTAATGGTCACATCGTGCGGATGGTTTTCTACTATGCCGGCAGAGGTTATTCTCACAAATTGTGCCTCTCTTAATTTTTCAATATTGGGAGCACCGCAATAGCCCATACCTGCCCTAAGACCGCCAACCAACTGATAAACCACTTCACTTAATGTACCTTTGTACGGAACCTGCGCCACAATACCCTCGGGAACCAGTTTCTTAATATCCTCTTCCATATCCTGGAAATATCTATCTTTAGAACCGTGCTGCATAGCCTCCAGCGAGCCCATACCTCTGTACGATTTAAACTTCCTGCCGTTTA
>JAVWIB010000037.1:0-3721 GCA_036639755.1 Bacteroidales bacterium | reverse complement strand
CCCCGCAAACAAAGACCCTGCCATAATTGTACTTGCACCGCCTGCCAGAGCCTTCACAATATCACCCGAATAGCGGATTCCGCCATCTGCAATAACTGGAATACCGGTTCCTTTTAGAGCATCGGAGGCAAGCATAATAGCTGTAAGTTGTGGAACACCTACTCCGGCAACAACTCTTGTTGTACAAATAGAGCCCGGCCCAATACCAACTTTAACGCCATCTACTCCACACTCGGCCAAAGCCTTTGCAGCCTCTCCTGTAGCAATATTACCTGCAATAATTTGCAAATGAGGAAAAGCATCTTTAAGTGCTTTTATAGTCTTAAGAACAAAGACAGAATGTCCGTGAGCCGTATCAACCACAACTGCATCGGCATCTACAGAGGCTAGCATCTCTACTTTTTGTATCGTATCAGACCCTACGCCACATGCCGCAGCAACTAGCAATCTCCCCTTTGAATCCTTACTTGCTTTTGGATTATCTTTTATTTTGGTAATATCTTTATATGTAATAAGGCCAACCAATACGCCATCTTTATCAATAACCGGTAATTTCTCTATTCTGTATTTCTGAAGGAGGAAAGTAGCACGGGTAATATCGGTTCCGCTTGTTGTTGTAACAAGATGCTCCTTAGTCATTATTTCGCTAATGGGCATCTTCATATTATCAACAAACCTTAAATCCCTATTTGTAACAATTCCTATAAGTTTTCTATGTTCATCTATAACCGGAATACCACCTATGTGATTTTGACTCATAAGAGCAAGCGCATCCGCAACTATTGCATCACTCTTAATAACAATAGGATCATATATCATTCCATTCTCTGCCCTCTTAACCCTTCTTACGTGCTCCATTTGCCTCTCTATGGGCATATTTTTATGAATAACTCCAATACCGCCAGATCTTGCTATTGATATTGCCACTTCCGCCTCTGTTACCGTATCCATTGCTGCCGAAACTATTGGGCATTGTAATATAATATCCCTGGAAAAATGAGAACTAATATCTACCTCTCTTGGAAGAACCTCAGAGCGAGCAGGAATTAACAACACATCATCAAATGTTAACCCCTCCGGAATAAATCTGTTAGCTAGTGATTGCATATCTTATAAATTTTAATAGGCAAAGATATGAAAAAAATATAAAAATTATTGCATGAGCCAATTTTTGTTCCATTATTATTTAGTCTGATAGAAAAATAACACAGTTGTTGCATGCAATGCTTTGCAGATATACGCCAGTGCCCTATCCTAATGTTTTTAAGAGAATAATCGCAAATATTTTGATGTTTTATAATAATCATAATAACTTTGAAAGAATGAATCACTAAAACATATTCTTATGAGAGCGTGTATTGTGAAAATTAAAATTTTAATTTTTATTGTTTCTCTATTTTTATCTCCTGCTATATTGGGGCAGGAGATAATTGATAATAAAGCCACAGTACGCGCAGAATATCATTTTATATATAAATGCGATTCTACTTTAACTAAATATGAAAATGACATTTTTTATCTAGATATATGCAAAAAGGGACAATCTTTTTTCTATAGTAAGAAGAACTATGATAGAGATTCTGTAAAACGTACCTTGTTAAATGACGGACTTACGCCAATAGAAGTTATGGAGAAAATAAGGGGAATCCCAAGAGGTTTAACATGGAGCACAAATAAACAGTTTATAAATAATAATTGCGTTTACCATAATAAAATGATGACTAGAGTTTTCTTTGCGGAATTCCCATTACATCTACCCAAGTGGACTATTTTACAGGATACTCTAATCATAAACAGCTACGTTTGCAAAAAAGCAGTTGCTCAATTTATGGGAAGAAAGTGGACTGCGTGGTTTACAACGGATATTACAATTAATGACGGTCCATGGTTATTATGGGGATTACCGGGGTTTATCATGCAAGCATATGATTCTAATAGATATTTTATATTTGAATGTTATAATATTGGGAGATTAACTATTCCATATGCTGTACTTGGAGCACAAGATTTTTATATTACAAAATCAATGACTTTACAACAATTTTTAAAAGCTGAAAAGCTATTTTATGAAGATCCTATAAGTTTCCCGGACATGTATATTGGAGGCAGAACAATGGATGATGTTAAAAAAATAAAAAGAAAGTATATCCCATTTATTTTATAAAACAATAGAATGAAAAAAGCTCTTCTGTTTATTATTACTCTTCTTGCCTCTATTATATTATCTTATGCACAAAATGATATATGCGGCAAGGTGTTGGATATACAAACAGGAGAATTATTATACGGTGTATATGTAACAGCTTATAACAATAATGCTATTGTATCCTATTCCATTTCTAAGGAAGATGGCACTTTTTGCATAAAGAGTAAGGACCAAGAGATTACTCATCTATTATTTTATTTAATGGGATATAAACAGCAAAAAATAGTTATAGAATCTCCGGTTCCCAAAAACTTATTTATAACATCACATATGCAGCAAGCTGTCATTGAGCTTAAATCCATTGTAGTAAAGCCTCAGGCAATAAGAATTAAGGGAGATACTGTTACATATAATGCAGATAATTTTAGCCGAAAAGAGGATAGAAATATAGGTGAGATTATAGCAAGACTCCCCGGCGTTAAAGTCTCTAGTAGTGGGCAAATAAAGGTACAAGGAGAAACTATAAATAAATTCTATATAGAGGATATGGATTTACTTGGAGGACGATACGGAATAGCTGTAAGGAATTTACGTCCTATAGATATTGCTTATATCCAGGTTTATAACAATCACCAACCAATAAAGGCATTATCGGAAATAGAAGGAACAAATAGGGCGGCAATAAATATAAAACTCACGCAAAAAGCAAAAAGAAGATGGTTACTCTCCTTTGGAGCAGAAGCGGGTTTAGATTTTCCTGATGTATTATATTCTGCAAAAGTTGGAGCCATGCGGTTTGCAGGTAAAAGCCAAACCTTTATAATTGCCAAGAGTGATAACAGCGGAAGTAATATTATTAGAGAAGCCATGATACAAAACATGGGGCCCGGACATTTTAGTATGGATAAATTAGATCATAATATAAATGATCTATTTAATATTTCTTTACGTAGATTACCAATTCCAGAGGAGTATTACTATTTTAATAAATCAAATATAGTATCTATCAATCAGCTAAATAAAATTACATTAGAGACAGAGTTAAAATCCAACATTCTGTTTACAACTAATATTGTAAGAAATAATTATTCTCAAAAACAAATTATTACCACACAAGATAAAAGTGAAATTATAATTGCAGATAGCAATAATGTAAAAAGAAGAGATATAAGACTCGACGGAGAAATAACCATTACTTCTAATAAAGAAAAACTTTATTTACAGGATGTGTTTTCGTTTAAAATTCTAAAAGACAAAGCACACTCTTATGTCACAAATAATAATACCGTTTATAATCAAGGCTATAACTTACCCAAATTTCTTATTGAAAATAAATTTTCTTTTATAAAAGGAAACAGGAATAGAATATACAAATTTTACAACAACACTCGTTTTTCACATCTTAACCAAGAATTAAATATTGAATCCGGCATAACGAATCCCATATTCAACTCCAAAACTGCAATACAATCAATATTCCTAAAGGAGTTTAATAACAACGCCTATTTCTCTTTTGTAAGGCGTATACCGTAACCGTCCACTGTAGGGCATATTGCCCGGAACTTATAGTGTCAG
>JAVWIB010000036.1:8509-22620 GCA_036639755.1 Bacteroidales bacterium | reverse complement strand
ATTGTTGTAATAATACGGAGCATATCCCCCATTTTTGCCGGTATTTTATAATTGCAAGTTACGGTTGTAACCGGCATCATAATTCCGGCCTCTTCAATTTTATTGATTGGAATCCCAATATCTATTAATAATTGGTGTCTCCCGCATTCAAAATATCTTATGTAATTGGAATGGTGCACAATACCCATTAAATCGGTCTCGTAATACCTTACTTCCAATGTGGTTTCCGATACAATCATTTTATTTAAATTACTTTACAAAACTTTGGCTCATTTTTCTTCTTTTGATCCAACGGCCAATTTCTCCAATCCAAAGGACAAATGATGTTCCGGAAATAATAATCAGCCAATCGGTTAATTGAAGCGATTCCGTTCTAAAAAATTCGCCCCCTATCTCAATAATTACAATTTGTAAAAGTAATATAATTGCAGCAATAATCAGAAAAGATTTATTTTCTCCTAATTTATAAAAAGCCGATTTACACCCACCGAGTGTTCTTGCATTAAATAAATTCCAAAACTGCAACATAACAAAAACGGTAAAGAAGAATGAAAGTTCATACGTAGAAATACTATTGTTTCTATTAAACCACAGCAGTATAGCCAACAAAACAACTAAAAACGCCCCTCCTTGTAAGAGGATATTCTTTAACATCACTTTTGTTACGATAAAATCATGAATCCCGCGCGGCTTTTTATTCATTACCTCTTTATACGATGGCTCGGTAGCCAGGGCAAGAGCCGCAAAAGTATCCATAATAAGGTTTACCCACAGCATTTGCGTAACGGTAAGGGGGAATTCTATCCCGATAAATGGCCCTGTAAGAGCCGTCAGCAATGCCACAACATTAATTGTGAGCTGGAACTGAATAAATTTCTGAATATTCAGATAAATAGAGCGTCCCCACCTTACTGCGGTAGTAACACTTGCAAACGAATCATCCAATAAAATAATATCGCTGGCCTCTTTGGCAACTGCTGTTCCCGATCCCATTGCAAGCCCCACATCGGCATAATTGAGTGCCGGAGCATCATTGGTGCCATCTCCTGTAACGGCAACTACCGCACCACTCTCCTGTAACAATCTCACAAGGCGCATTTTATCCGCAGGCCTTGCTCTGGACATCACTTTTATTCTAAGCACCGCCTCCTTAGCCTGCTCTTCACTCAACTTCTCAAAATCGGCTCCGGTAATAAAATTAGCATCTGTATCGCTCTCTTGCCACAACCCTGCCTGACGGGCAATCTCAATGGCAGTAAGCGAAGTATCTCCGGTAACAATTTTTACTTGAATTCCCGCATGCAAACATTGGTGCATAGCATCGGGAACATCCAACCGGATAGGATCTGCAATTGCCACAAACCCCGTATATTGCAATTTGCTCTCATCAGCAAGCTCCCCGATAGGTTTTGCCCCGTCCAAAAAAGGAACCGCAGCTGTTGCAAACGCAAGACAACGCATTCCCTTTGATTGAAAACGCCTAATATCTATCAGGTTTTTCTCTTTATCTTCGGCCGATAACGCACATTTATTTATCACAATCTCCGGTGCCCCTTTTACAAAAAGAGTTAGTTGTTCAGGATGATTTTTATCAATAAGAGTAGCCATAAATTTGCGCTCCGTACTGAATACCAGCCTTTGCACAATTTTGTATTGTTCCCGCAATGCTTTGTAAGAGAATTTACGCTCGGCAAGGAAAAGCAATAAGGCACCTTCTGTTGGGTTTCCTACCGGACTTAATGTGCCGTCGGTCTCTTCCAGCAATGCAGTAGAGTTAAGCGCAACCATTACGGCAAAATCCTCATTTGCAGGAGCGGAGCAATGTTGCACCGTCATCTTGTTCTGCGTAAGGGTTCCGGTTTTGTCTGTACAAATAACCGTTGTTGCCCCCATGGTTTCACAGGCATGCATCTTCCTTACCAACGTATTGCCGGCAGTCATTTTACGCATACTGTAAGCAAGACTCAAAGTAACGCTCATGGCAAGCCCCTCCGGTACTGCTACCACAATAAGAGTAACAGCTATCATAAAGAAACTTAAAATAATTGTAAAGTTATCCAACGTAGCGGAGAAAGTAAGTACTCCAAGAACAAGATCTCTTATAACCAAAGCCATAAAAGTCAGTCCGGCAATAGCAAAACCCGCCTTACCTATAATTTTACTTAACTTGTTCAATTGTTTATTAAGAGGAGTCTCGGCTCCGGTAAGCTCGCTGGCCTGCCTTGCCGTTTTTCCAATCTCGGTACTATCTCCAACAGCCGTCACCTCCATTAAACCGTCACCCTCGGTAATGGTGGTTCCCCTGTATAAATGGTTGGGAGAATACGCTCCGTGAAAATTATCCACTTTCAGATGGGTTTTCTTAGAAGCCTGAGACTCTCCGTTCAGAGATGATTCATTGGCACTTAAGTCCATTGAATCAAGCAAAATACCATCTGCGGGAATTTCATCTCCCTGACTCACAATTACCACATCTCCTACAACTATATCGTTTTTTGGCACCTGGTGCACAGATGAATTTCTATATACCTTTACAAGGGTCTGGTCATTAATCTTGTTTAAAATATCAAACTCCTTTCCTGCTTTGTACTCATTTATAAATGAGAGAAATGTAGCAAGAAAAACAGCTAGTAAAATTCCAAGGCTCTCTACAATGGAACCGTGAAAATAGCCGGTAATAAACGAAAGCAACGTTGCAAACAGCAGCAACTGAATAATTGGATCTTTAAACTTTCCAAGCAACAACTTCACCCAACTCTCACGTGGTGGTGGGGTTAAATCATTTGTTCCGTTTTTAATCTTGCTTTGGCTTACCTGAGTGTCATCTAATCCGCTGTATGAACGCATATTCTTTATTTTAATTTCTTGTTATCTTTATTTTACCTCACATTCTCTGCATCTGCGCCAACTTCTTTCTTCTATTTTGCGCTTAAAGATGCAATTCTGTTTTTCAAACTTTCTATTTTGGTCTGAGCATCGCATTGTTTCTTCTTTTCAATGGCAAGAACATTTTCGGGTGCTTTTGCAACAAACTTCTCATTGGAAAGTTTAGCATTTACCCCTTGCAGGAATTTTTCCAAATAAGCAATATCCTCTTTCATTTTTGCAATCTCTTCCTCTACGTTAATCAGTTCGTTTAATGGTACAAAAAATTCGGTGGTATCAATCATAAAATTTATCCCTTGCGCATTGCTGTCAAATTCTTTTACAACAGAAATATCACTGATATTGGCAAGTTTGGTAATAATTGCCCCTAATTCATTGGTATAAGGCTCTTTCACAATAAGTGCAAGCGGTTCTTTTGGTGAAAGACTTTTTGACTGGCGAATATTCCTAATATTCATAATTGCCTGTGCTGCAAGATTAAACGTAGCAAGTAATGCCTCCGAATAAGGAGTGGTAACCGGCATCGGCTGATACATAATGGTATCACCCTCTTTCCTTTCCCGAAGATTCTGCCACAACTCCTCCGTAATGAACGGCATATATGGGTGGAGTAGTTTTAACAATGCATCCAAATACTCTACGGTTGCCTTATAGGTAACTCCGTCAATTTTAGCATTAAACCCTGGTTTTACAATCTCTAAATACCATGCGCAAAAATCATCCCAGAATAATTTGTAAACAGTCATCAAGGAGTCGGAGAGTCTGAATTTATCAAAATGCTCATCGATGGTCTCAATGGTTTTACTCAACTTGCTCCGGAACCACTCTACCGCAAGGGCCGAATGCTCATTCTGCCGAGCACGATCATCAACCTCCCAACCTTGCACAAGCCTGTAGGCATTCCATATTTTATTGGCAAAATTACGCCCTTGTTCTACCTGACTCTCATCAAACAACACATCATTTCCGGCAGCACTGCATAAAAGCATACCCACACGTATTCCGTCTGCTCCATATTGTTCAATCAGTTTTAACGGATCGGGAGAATTACCTAGCGATTTTGACATCTTCCTCCCCTGCTTGTCCCTTACAATACCGGTAAGGTAAACATTTCTGAATGGAATTTGTCCGGTAAACTCGTGTCCTGCCATAATCATCCTTGCAACCCAGAAAAATAAAATTTCGGGGGCGGTAATAAGATCATTGGTAGGATAATAATAAGCAAGTTCTTTATTGGGTGCTTTATCCGGGAACCCCGGTTTAGAGGCATCAAATACGGATATAGGCCATAACCAAGATGAAAACCATGTATCAAGTACATCCTCATCTTGTCGTAAATCCTCTTTTCTAACGTTCGGATTAATTTTTAGAGCGGCAGCATACGCAGCATCCAGAGTAGATTCTACAACAAACTCTCCATTAGGGAGATAATAAGCCGGGATTCTCTGCCCCCACCAAAGTTGTCTTGAGATACACCAATCCCGTACCGTCTCCATCCAATGGCGATAGGTGTTCTTGAATTTATCGGGAATCAACTTTATTTCATCATCCTCTACATATTTAAGAGCTTGTTTTGCAGGTTCTCCCATTTTAAGGAACCATTGCAGTGAGAGTCTTGGCTCTATAACGGCATTGGTGCGCTCGCTATAACCTACCTGGCTCATATACTGCTCCTCCTTTTCTAGCAATTGTTGCTCTTTAAGCATTGCCACAATCTTTTTTCTGGCAACAAATCGATCCTCACCAATAAGAATGGTTGCTTTTTCATTTAATTTACCATGCCGGTCAATAATATCCACTACGGGCAGCTTATGACGTAAACCTATTTCGTAGTCATTAATATCATGAGCCGGAGTTACCTTTAAACAGCCGGTACCAAAATCCATGGTAACATAATCGTCTTCAATAACAGGTATCTCTTTGTTAATTAAAGGGATAAGAATCTTTTTTCCTTTAAGATGAGTATATCTCTCGTCCGCCGGATTTATGCAAACTGCGGCATCCGCCATAATGGTCTCGGGACGGGTAGTTGCAATCACAATGTATTGATCGGTAGGCACCCCTTTCTCCGATATATAATATTTAAGGTAATATAGCTTGGATTGGGTCTCTTTATGGATCACCTCCTCATCACTTACAGCCGTAAGCCCCTCCGGGTCCCAGTTAACCATCCGTACACCTCTATATATAAGCCCTTTTTTATAAAAGTAGACAAACGTATGAATGACCGCCTCGCTCAACGGTTCATCCATGGTAAATTTGGTACGCTCCCAGTCGCAGGATGCCCCTAACTTTTTAAGCTGTTCCAGAATAATACCGCCGTGTTTCTCTTTCCATTCCCAAGCATGAGCAAGAAACTCATCTCTGGTAAGCGATGTTTTCTCAATTCCTTCCGCTTTTAACTTGGCAACCACTTTTGCCTCGGTAGCAATGGAAGCGTGATCTGTACCCGGAACCCAACATGCATTTTTACCCTTCATCCTTGCACGTCTTACCAACACATCTTGAATTGTGTTGTTTAACATGTGTCCCATATGAAGAACTCCTGTTACGTTTGGTGGGGGTATTATAATTGTATATGCTTCTTTTTCATTTGGTTCCGAATGAAAAAAATTATTTTTCAACCAATAGGCATACCATTTATCCTCTGCTAGTGCGGGGTTGTATTTTGCTGGAATTTCCATAAAAATAATTACACTCTTTTTAGTTTGTATATTTATAAATCATGCAAAGTTAATTAAATTAAATATGCAGCAAAATTCTTCTTAAAAGAAAAATGTAGTATATTTGCAGATTGTAAAATTAATAATTTGGCCATGGAAGTTGATAATGAACAAAATAGCGGTGTTAATATAGAACTTAGTGCAGAAATTGCACAAGGTTCTTATGTAAATCTGGCGGTTATAGGGCACTCCGGATGTGAGTTTATCTTAGATTTTATAAGGGTAATGCCGGGAGTTTCAAAAGCTCCGGTTACCAACAGACTTATCATGACTCCCGAAAATGCTAAAAGATTGTTACTTACCTTGCATGACAACGTTGCTAATTATGAGAAACAATTTGGAGAAATTGAACAACACAACGAACCTATAAATAATATTCCAATGGGCTTTGGCTCACCAAATGCCAAAGCATAGATAGAAATTTATTATGAATAAAAAATTAAAAATTGTTGTACTGGCCAAACAGGTGCCGGATACCAGAAACGTAGGAAAAAATGCAATGACCCCAGAGGGCACAGTAAATCGTGCTGCTCTTCCGGCTATTTTTAATCCGGAAGATATGAACGCTCTTGAGCAGGCATTGCGTATTAAAGATGTAAATCCGGATGCGGAAATTCTTCTGCTTACCATGGGCCCCGGAAGAGCTGCCGATATTATACGTGAAGGTTTATTCAGGGGTGCCGACGGCGGTATATTACTTTCAGACAGAAAATTTGCCGGATCCGATACTCTAGCTACTTCTTATGCCCTTTCTCAGGCAATACGAAAAATCAATCCCGATATCATTATTGCAGGAAGACAGGCAATTGACGGCGATACCGCTCAGGTAGGCCCTCAGGTTGCTGAGAAACTAAATCTTCCGCAAGTAACTTACGCAGAAGAAATACTTGAAATTACAGATCATAAAATTACGATTAAAAGGCGTTTGGAAAGAGGTATTGAGGTTGTTTCTTCCACTTTTCCGCTCCTTATTACCGTTCATGCTACTGCGGCCGCATGCAGACCGCGTAATGCTAAACAGGTATTAAAATATAAACATGCAAGAACAGCATCTGAAGACGCTGCTCCGGAAAATTCATATTTTCTACCGTTAGACAGCAACAGCCTTATTAAAATTACAGAATGGGGTGTTAACGATATTGAGGGAGATGATGCAAGCTTTGGTCTTTCGGGATCCCCTACAAAGGTTAAGAAAATTGAAAACATTGTCTTTCAGGCAAAAGAGGCTAAAAAGTACACAGCATCCGAAGCGGATATCGATTCCCTTATGGTAGAATTGATTGCAAGCCACTCAATCGGATAACAAAGTCTCATATTTAATAATTTGAAATAGAAAAATAAGATGAATAACATTATAGTATTTTGCGAAACTGATAACGGCAAATTATGCGATGTGAGCCTGGAGCTGCTTACGAAAGCAAGATCTCTTGCAGAAACATTAAAATGCGATCTTGAGGCTCTTTTAATTGGTAGCAATGTTGAAAACCTCATAGAGGAGCTGCAGTCTTACGGTGCAAAAACGATTCATATTGCGGATGATCCCAAATTGGAATTCTTCAGAACTCTTCCTTACGCTGCAATAGCAATTTCTTTATTTAAAGAAGAGAAACCGCAAATAGCACTATTCGGGGCAACCAGTATTGGCAGAGATTTAGCTCCCCGTATTTCAAGTGCATTGCATAGCGGCCTTACAGCAGATTGTACCTCTTTGGAAATAGGAGACCATTCGGATGCCAAAGGAAATCAATGGAAGAATCTCCTTTATCAGATACGTCCCGCTTTTGGCGGTAACATTATAGCAACTATCATTAACCCCGATCACAGACCTCAAATGGCTACCGTACGTGAGGGTGTCATGAAAAAAGAGGCTCTTGAAACCCCCGTAAAAGGCTCTGTAAAGAGAATTGATAGTAATAAAATTCTAATGGATACAGATTTTGCCGTATCCATTATAGAGAGACATATAGAAGAGAAAAAAATAGATATCAAAGGTTCGCAGATTATTGTGGCCGGCGGATACGGAGTAGGGAGCAAAGAAAATTTTAGACTTATTTTTGATCTTGCAAAAGTTCTTGGTGCTGAAGTAGGTGCATCCAGAGCGGCTGTTGACTCGGGATTTGCAGAGCACGAGAGGCAGATTGGCCAAACCGGGGTAACGGTGCGCCCTAAATTGTTTATATCGGTTGGAATATCGGGACAAATACAACATACTGCCGGTATGGACGGTGCCGCAATGATCATCTCTATTAATAATGATCCCAACGCCCCTATCCACCAGATTGCAGATTACTCTGTAATTGGCGACTTAAATGAAGTTTTACCAAAGATGATTGCATCTTACAAAAAACACAGCAAATAATTATGGCAAATTTTTATAAAGATAATTCCGATCTTACGTTTCAGTTCAATCATCCGTTAATGAGAAAGATTGTTGAGTTGAAAGAGGATCATTTTAAAGATTTCGGTAAATTTGATTACGCACCGTCAAATGTAGAAGATGCAGTTGACTCTTACGATAAAATAATGGAAATTCTGGGAGGAATCTGCGGAGATACCATTGCACCCAATGCGGAGGCGGTAGATCATGATGGTCCCGTATGCAAAGACGGACGTGTTACCTATGCAAAAGGGACACAGGAAAATCACGATGTACTTACTCAGGCCGGCGTTTACGGACTATCATTGCCTCGTGAGTACGGCGGATTAAACTTTAGCATGGTTCCTTACGTAATGGCGGCAGAGCTTGTTTCAAGAGCAGATGCAGGATTTGCAAATATCTGGGGATTGCAGGATTGTGCTGAAACCATTCATGAATTTGCAGCAAAAGAAATCAAAGACGAATTTCTTCCAAGAATCAATAAAGGAGCAACCTGCTCGATGGATCTTACAGAACCCGATGCAGGATCTGATTTACAGGCTGTTATGCTTAAAGCAACATGGAATGAAGAAAAACAACTTTGGCTTTTGAACGGTGTAAAACGTTTTATCACAAACGGAGATGCAGAGGTTAAACTTGTGCTGGCCCGTTCGGAAGAGGGAACAACAGACGGCCGCGGACTCTCCTATTTTGTTTATGACAAAGCATGGGGAGGAGTAACCGTAAGACGTATCGAGAATAAATTAGGTATAAAAGGCTCTCCGACAGCTGAACTAGTTTTTAAAAATGCCCCTGCAAAACTTGTAGGAGACAGAAAACTGGGCCTTATTAAATATGTAATGTCCCTGATGAACGGTGCCCGTCTTGGAGTGGGGGCGCAATCGGTAGGATTAAGTGAAGCTGCTTACAGAGAGGCTCTTAAATATGCTCAGGAAAGAGCTCAGTTTGGAAAAGCAATTATCCAGTTTCCTGCCGTTTATGAAATGTTGGGGATTATGAAAGCCAAACTACAGGCTTCCCGCGCTATTCTTTATGAAACAACCAGGTTTGTAGATATCTATAAAGCATATAATGCAATTTCACAGGAGAGGAAACTCACTCCGGAAGAGAGAGCCGAATCCAAATTATATAACAGGTATGCGGATATGTTCACCCCGGTTCTTAAAATGATGTCCAGTGAATATGCCAACCAGAATGCATACGATGCCATACAGGTACACGGCGGATCCGGTTTCATGAAAGAATATCCCGTAGAAAGATTGTACAGAGATGCCCGGATCCTTACCATTTATGAAGGAACATCTCAGTTACAGACTGTTGCAGCAATTAGATATGTAACCAACGGTTCTTATCTTGCAATGATAAGAGAATATCAGCAAAAAGCTGTAAGACCTGAATTTGAGATATTTAAGCAAAAACTGATTGCCATGACCGATCAATACGAACAGGCATGTGCGTTTGTTTCAGATAAAGGGAACGAATATATAGATTTTCATGCAAGAAGATTGGTTGAAATGGCAGCACACATTATGATGTCGTACTTATTGTTGCTAGATTCACAATCTGAGGCTAATTTCATTAAATCAACCGAGATTTATACCAATAAATCAGAGGCGTGGAACAATGAACGATATTCATACATCATGAATTTCAAACAAGAAGATCTTGCTGTTTTTGCATCTTTTAAAGAGGAAAAAATAGAAGAAGCACTGTAAAGATTGTTGAACGCTCCTAAAAAATAAATAGCATGAGAATCAATTTAATATTATTTTCATCGGAGCTGCATGATACACCAAATATCCTTGAAGCCCGAAGTTATCTTTTTGATAACCTTAGGGCTTTCTGCGATATTAATATTATTAATGCTGCCAATTGTACTCCTATCCTTGAACAGGATTTAAAGACTAAAGAACAGAGAAATAAGGTACTTACCGTATTATTTATTGCCAGCGGGGGAACGGAAGAGATGTTTTTAAATCTCTTTCCTTTCTTAAAGCAACCTATGATCATCTTATCGGATGGATATCACAATTCATTTGCAGCAGCTTGCGAAATATGTACATGGCTGGCAAACAATAGTGTAGCGCATACGGCATTAAATATTCCGATAGATCCTACTCCGGATTATTTTCAAAAACTAAACTATCAGTTTGAGAAAATTCATCAGCAGATTATGATTAGATATGAATTGAACGGAGAAAGAATTGGTTTGATTGGAGGCTCTTCATCCTGGTTAATTTCATCACAGGTAGACAAAGGATTGCTATCCGTTAAATACGGGGTCGTTCTGATTGATATAAAAAACACAGAACTTGCCGATTTATTTTTCTCTATTAAAAATGAAAACCGCAATTTTACCAACGATCCTCTGATAAAAAAATATGACAAGCTACTCATTGACGGGCGAACGGAAGAAGATTTAATACATGCAATTATTCTCTATTACGCACTTAAGGAAATATGTACAAAGTATTCATTAAATGCCCTTACAATTAAATGTTTTGATATTATTGAATTGTGCCATACTACCTCCTGTCTGTCAATGGCTCTCCTGAACGATAATGGTATTGTTTCCGGATGCGAAGGTGATATACCAAGCCTGATAACCATGATGGTTGTAAAAAAAAGAGGAAACAGATGCTCCTTTATGGCCAATCCCTCTTCTGCAGATAAAACAAACCTTACCGTAGATTTTTCACATTGTACCCTTCCCTTAAGTATGGCGGAAAGTTTTAAACTCCCGTCTCATTTTGAAAGTTCTCTAGGAATAGGAGTCAAAGGGACACTTCCCTTGGGAGAATATTACATTATAAAAATTGGAGGAACGAATATGGAGAAGTATTTTGTTTGCAAGGGGGAAATTATTAATAATCCCAATCTGCCTATGAGATGTCGTACTCAGGTTCGATTCCGGTTTAACTCCCGACAGAATTTTGATATGTTTATGGCCAGCAGACTTGGAAACCACTTTATAATATGCAAAGGAGATCATTAAATTAATGTATACCATATCTTTCATCGGTGCCGGAAATGTAGCATTCAGATTATCCATTGCGTTACAGATAGCAGGTCATACTATAAAATGCATCTGCAATAGAAACATAGAGAAAGCGGAGCAAATAGTAAGAGCAATTAGAAGACACAAAGGAACTGCTGTTGCAACATCTGATTTCACTCAAATTCCCGCTTCCGACATTATCATCATTGCTGTGAGTGACAGTGCTATAAGCAATGTTGTGAAGCAACTGAACAACCGGAATAACACCCTTATTGTACACACATCGGGAGCAAGCCCCCTTTCATTATTAAAAGATGCCGGGCTAAGCAGATATGGCGTTTTTTATCCCCTGATGACCCTTAGCAGAAATAAAGATCTGGATAGTAAGATGATTCCGTTTTTACTGGAGGCATCCGGAAAAGCAGAAGAAAAACTGCTCATAGATCTTGTGGGTTCACTCAAAGCAGAATACAGAATCTGCAATTCGCAAAAAAGGCTGCAGATGCATACGGCGGCTGTATTTTCCACCAACTTTATCAATTATATGCTGAGCCTTTCTTACGATATTTCTTATCCCGATTTTACTTTCCTCCTCCCTTGTGCCATTGAAACGGTTCGGAAAGCTTTTTTGAACACCCCATCGGTTTCACAAACAGGCCCGGCCATCCGCGCAGACCAAGCAACCATAGAGAAACATCTCCAATTGCTTAAAGAAAAAGATTTTGATAAGCAATACGAAGTTTATCAATTACTTACCAAACAGATTATGGAGAAATATTCACCCAATAAAGAATCAGAACATGAGTAACTATAAAACAAAACTACACAATATAAAAGCATTTGCCTTTGATGTAGACGGCGTATTCACCAACGGCAATATTATCTGCATGCCCGACGGCGATCTTATCAGAACCTACAACGCCAAAGACGGATTCGGACTAAGAATGGCCTTTCTAAAAAACTACCCCATTGCAATTATCACCGGTGGTGACTCCCCCTCCATTACCAAACGGTTTCACCCCAATCTGGCCCACGAAATTTACCTTACCTCACGGCATAAAGTGCCCGATTTCCTCGATTTTTGCAGCAAATACTCCCTTAAACCGGAGGAGGTAGCATTTGTCGGGGATGATATTCCCGATATTCCCATCCTAAAAATATGCGGCCTTGCCGTATGCCCGTCCGATGCCGTACCGGAGGTAAAAGCTGTTTGCGATTATGTCTCCCTGTTTCCCGGCGGACAAGGGTGTGTAAGAGATCTTGTAGAACAAGTTCTGAAAGTACACAATAACTGGGATTTTGATCCGCAGGAATATAAAACGGCTTATTCAGGATAGACATGAACACTCTACAACCGGCCGTGAATATAATCTTAGGCTCGGCCTCTCCCAGAAGAAAAGAATTGCTGGCAGGCCTGGATCTTGATTTTGTAATAGATACAAAGACTAATTTTGTGGAGATATACCCCGATACAATTCCCCTGGCGGAGGTTCCCGAATATCTTGCCAAAGGAAAATCGAACGGTTTCCACCGAGAATTGCAGCCAAGTGAGCTTCTTATTACAGCCGATACCATGGTGTTGTGTAACGGGGAGATGATGGGCAAACCCAAAGATAAGGCAGATGCCGCCAGAATGCTTGGCATGCTGCAAAATAACAAACACACTGTCATTACCGGCGTATGTCTTCGCAGTTGCAAGAAAATGAAAAGTTTTACGACAACTTCCAATGTCTGTTTTGGCAAATTATCGGCCCAAGAGATAGATTATTATCTGGAAAAATACAAACCGTACGATAAAGCCGGTGCCTACGGTGTGCAGGAATGGATTGGCTATGTTGGCATTACCGGTCTGGAAGGCTCCTATTACAATGTAATGGGCTTGCCGGTGCAAAGACTTTATGCGGAATTGAAGCAGTTTTAAAAAATTATAAACTCACCTGATCATCGCATATCTGCACTTTGCCGGTATCGGTAAGTTCGCGCAGAACACTAAGATAGAGTTTGTATTCGTCTGCGGCAAGGATTTCTATATCGGGGAGTTTTACAGGAATGTTTTTGTTTTCCGATAAATAATCAAGTATTTTTTGCGCCGCCTCATGACGCGAAGCAGACAAATTCACAGTGTGCTTGTGATTGATGCAGACATCACAGACACCGCAGTCTGATTGGGTTTCCTGACCGAAATATTGGATGAGTTGCCGGCTGCGGCACACAGATTCATCTTGTACATAGGCAATTATCTTATCTATCCGCTCCTTGAACATATTTTTACGCTCATTGTAGCGTTTTTGTGAGATATATAAATTCGATTCTACCAGCCGCTCGTTGTTCATAATAATGAGGGGAGTACGCAAGCGGGGAATAAATTTGATAATCTTCATTTTGGCAAGGGCTTTTAATTTATCCCTCACCCCTACCGGTGAATCCATGGTAATTTTTGCAATATAGTCTTCGTCTATGGAGACCAGTTTGGAAAATAAGGCGGTGTAAATTCTAAGAATGGATTTGATAAAGCTGTCCAACGTTATATTATCTACCTGTACTTTATAGAGTTCGTCTCGGTTTACAATAAACATGACCTTGGAGGGATTATCAATTTCATCGGTGAGCTCCCAATATCCCTCCTGTTCTATGTATTTTATAGCATAGTAGGCAGACACGGCGTTTAATGAGTATTTGCGGGCAAATTCTGCAAGGTTGAATTTGTGAACACTCTCCGCCCCCTCTTCGTAGGGAATTCCCAGATACATAAATACTTTTTGGTAAATATCTTTCATGTAATTAATATCGGGATAAGAAATCGTATGAATTTGCCGTAGGCGGCTTAGATCGCTGTTATTCCACAATAGGGTTGTGTATGCACGATCTCCGTCTCTTCCGGCCCGCCCTGCCTCCTGAAAATAGGCCTCCGGAGAATCCGGCATGTCATAATGGGTTACAAAACGGACATCGGGTTTATCGATTCCCATTCCAAAGGCATTGGTGGCCACAATCACCCGTATATCGTTATTTTTCCAGCGGTCTTGTTTTAATGAACGCATCTCTTTGCTTAGTCCAGCGTGATAAAAATCTGCCGGCACCTCGTTTTGTTGCAGGAACCGGGCAATTTCTTCGCTCTTTTTCCGTT
>JAVWIB010000036.1:7512-8492 GCA_036639755.1 Bacteroidales bacterium | reverse complement strand
GTACCGGGTACTCCACGACATATTTTAAGGATATTTCCCAATTTATCATCTACCTTCCGTACTACATAAGAAAGGTTTGCCCGCTCAAATCCGGAGCTTATAATATTGGGGTGGGCAAATCCCAGATTTTGCATAATATCCTGCGCAACCTTTTGCGTTGCGGTGGCGGTAAGGGCTATGATCGGGATATTGCCAATAAGTTGTTTAACCTCTTTGATCTCCAGATAAGACGGACGAAAATCATATCCCCATTGCGAGATGCAGTGCGCCTCATCCACAACCAGAAAATTGACATTCATTTTCTGCACTCTGTCTTTGAAAATGGGTGTATGAAGACGTTCAGGAGAGACATACAGGAATTTATAATCTCCGTAGATGGCATTATCCAGCGCAATATCTATCTGATGGTAGCTCATGCCCGAATAGACAGCCAGAGCCTTTATACCTCGTTCATTCAGATTTTGCACTTGATCTTTAATAAGTGCTATAAGCGGCGAGACCACCAGACAAATGCCATCGCGGGAAAGTGCGGGTACCTGAAAACAGATGGATTTTCCTCCCCCCGTTGGCATAAGAGCCAATGTATCGTTCCCTTCCAGAGCAGATTTTATAATATCTTCCTGCATTGGCCGAAAGCCGTCATATCCCCAATATTGTTTTAAAATCTCCGTTATCATCTGACCAGTTTTGGACAAAAATAACACATATTCTTCAAAAAAAAGAACGATATGGAAAACAGGAGGACATATGGCAGAAAATTTGCTATAAAATGTTGGGGAAATAGAGCTAAAATACATATATTTGCCCCGATATAACAAAATTTATAAATTAAAAAAATAGGCATTATGTCAAAAATAGATTTAAGTAAGTATGGTATCACAGGTGCGACTGAGGTTATCTACAATCCATCGTACGAGTTGTTATTCAAGGAAGAAACAAAAGAAGGTTTACAAGGTTTTGAGATTGGTCAGCAGACTGAG
>JAVWIB010000036.1:0-7502 GCA_036639755.1 Bacteroidales bacterium | reverse complement strand
TGTAAATGTTATGACCGGCGTTTATACCGGCCGTTCTCCTAAAGATAAATTCTTTGTAATGGATCAAACCTCAAAAGATACTATATGGTGGACATCTGACGAATATAAAAATGACAACAAACCTGCTACGGAAGCTACCTGGAAGGCATTAAAAACAATTGCAGAGAAAGAACTTTCAAATAAGAAACTTTTTGTAGTTGATACTTTCTGCGGTGCTAACGAAAACTCAAGAATTAAAGTTCGTTTCATTATGGAGGTTGCTTGGCAGGCTCACTTTGTTAAGAATATGTTCATTCGTCCTACAGAGGCAGAGCTAGCTGTTTACGGTGAGCCTGATTTTGTAGTATTGAACGCTTCCAAAGCAAAAGTTGAGAATTACAAAGAGCTTGGTCTTAATTCAGAGACTGCAGTTGTATTCAACCTTACAGAAAAAATGCAGGTTATCATTAACACATGGTACGGTGGAGAGATGAAAAAAGGGATGTTCTCTTATATGAACTATCTTCTTCCGCTTAAAGGCATGGCTTCTATGCACTGCTCTGCAAATACGAACAAAGCAGGTGAGACAGCTATTTTCTTTGGTCTTTCCGGTACCGGTAAAACAACCCTTTCTACCGATCCTAAACGTGAGCTGATTGGTGACGATGAGCACGGTTGGGATGATGACGGCATCTTTAACTTTGAGGGAGGTTGCTATGCAAAAGTTATTAATCTAAGCAAAGAGGCTGAACCTGATATTTACAAAGCAATTAAGAGAGACGCTCTTTTAGAGAACGTTACTGTTGACAAAGCCGGTAAAATAGATTTTGATGATAAGAGCGTAACTGAAAACACCCGTGTTTCTTACCCTATTTATCACATTGACAACATTGTTAAAGGAACATCCAAAGCTCCTGCTGCCAAGAAAGTTATCTTCCTTTCTGCAGATGCATTTGGTGTACTTCCTCCGGTTTCAATCCTTACTCCTGAGCAGACTAAATATTACTTCTTATCGGGCTTTACTGCAAAACTTGCCGGTACAGAACGTGGTATCACAGAGCCAACACCTACATTCTCCGCATGTTTTGGTGCAGCTTTTCTTTCACTTCACCCAACCAAATACGGTGAGGAGTTAGTTAAGAAAATGGAAAGATCTGGTGCTAAGGCATACTTAGTTAACACCGGATGGAATGGTTCAGGCAAACGTATCTCTATTAAAGATACAAGAGGAATTATTGATGCAATCTTAGACGGTTCTATTGATAAAGCTTCTACTAAATCAATTCCTTATTTCGATTTTGAGGTTCCTACAGCTCTTCCGGGTGTAGATCCAAAAATCTTAGATCCACGAGATACTTATGCAAGTGCTGCTCAGTGGGATGAAAAAGCGAAAGATCTTGCTGCAAGATTCATTAAGAACTTTACCAAATTTACAGGTAATACTGCAGGTAAAGCTTTGGTTGCCGCAGGTCCGCAACTATAATAAAATTCCTCTAAAGAGGTATTTTTAGAACAAAAAAAAAGGAGGGTAACTAAAATCTGTTTTTAGTACCCTCTTTTCATTAAAACAATTTCTGTAATACCGTTTTATCAGAAACCAGAATAAATGCATCCCCCTTCATTCCGCTTTGTGCATTTTTATTAAGAACTTTTATCCTAATCGCAAAATAATTCTGTCCGTTAATGGTAATAATATTGGAGAAAATTTCACTTATTTTACCAAGAGCGTAACCATATTCCCTGTTGCTGTATCCTTCCAGCTCAATTTGCACCTTTGCTCCCACCTTAACTGTATTAATAAAGCGGTATGGAACTAACCCCTTTGCAATCATTATAATATGACTGTTGGGGGTCTTTTCAAAAGTCACCCCTACTTTTACATTTTCCTTATAAGGGATAAATGCGGCAGCCAAAAAAAGAAGTATAGTAATAATAAAAATAGTCCCTATTCCGCTCCTGATAATTGGAGGAGGAATTTCTCCAATTATTTTCCGTGCTTTATCGCTTCTTAACCCTATCTGTTCATAATCTGTCATAGCTGTTTTAGTCTCCCAATTCAAGTTGATTTTTCACTAAAGTATAATAATGCCCCCGTTTCTTTATTAAAGAGTTATGATTGCCTATTTCGGCAATTTTACCTTTATCCATTACTATAATCTGGTCGGCATCTCTTACCGTACTTAAACGGTGAGCAACAATTACAACGGTTTTTCCTCTATAAAACTCATGTAAGTTATTCACTATAATACGCTCATTATTAGCATCTAGTGAATTAGTGGCTTCGTCTAACAAAATATATTGTGGATTTTTGTAGGCCGCACGGGCAATTAATATACGTTGTTTTTGGCCCTGGCTTAACCCAACACCATCGGGACCTATTATTGTATCATATCTTAATGGAAGACCCATAATATACTCCCTGATATTTGCCACAAGCACGGCATCCGGCAAGCGACATCCATTTATTTCGCCATCATCAACGGCAATATTGCGAGCAATACTTTCAGAAAAAAGAATACCATCCTGCATAACCACACCGCACTGACTACGCCACCATTTCATATTATACTCATCCAAAGGTGTATTACCTACCTTTATACTACCGCTCATTGTTTTATAATACCCAAGAATTAATTTTATAAGGGTGGTTTTTCCACTTCCGCTGGTTCCAACAATGGCCGTAACCTTGCCCTGTGGAATTTGTAAATTAATGGAATCAAGCGTTTTATACGGGCAATGCTTATCATACTTAAAATCAACATTTTCAAATGTAATCGTTCTGTCATTATCACTAAATTTAGAAAGTGCCTGTTTTCCCGATTCCTCATTTTTAATCCTATGAATTTCATGAATCCTTTCCAAGCTTATTTTTACATCCTGCAAAGAATATAAGAACATCATAAACTGTTCCACCGGCATGTTTAATTGCCCTATAATATATTGGACAGCTAACATCATACCCAATGTCATTTGTCCGTGCATAACCGCCATTGCCGCCAAAATAGATATGATAATATTCTTCACCTCATTAATAAAAATGCTTCCGGCTTGCTGTGTCTGCTGTAGTTTTAATATCTTTATATTCACCTCAAACAGATCGGCCTGCACATCCTCCCATTCCCAACGTCTCCTTTGTTCACAATTCTGCAACTTTATCTCCTGCATGGAGGTAATGAACTGATATGTTTTATTATTATTGGCTGCCTGTCTGCTAAAATACAAATAATCAAGTTGCCTCCTCTTTTTAAGAAAGACCGCCACCCACACTCCATACAGGATAGTAAAAAATATAAATATCCAGAATATCAATCTATTATAAAATAGAAGCACCACGGCAAACACAATAAAACTCAGTAACGAGAACATAACATTTAGTGTTTGCGTAGTGAGGAATTTCTCCACCCTATTATGATCATTCATCCGCTGCATTAAATCGCCCATCAGTTTGGTATCAAAAAAATCCATGGGCAATTTCAACAACTTAATAAAAAAATCACTTACCAGCGATATATTAATACGTATACTTATATGCAACAAAATCCAGCTCCTAATAAAATCTACCGATGTACGGCTTACAGTTAAAAAGAGCTGCCCCAAAAGGATAAGATAGATAAAACTTAGGTCTTTATGGGTAATCCCAATATCCACAATAGCCTGTGTAAGGAATGGAAAAATAAGCTGTAGTAAGCTGCCCAATAACAACCCCAACACAATTTGTCCAAAATAACGGCGGTACTGCTTAAAATACCCCATTAAAAAGCCAATGGAACGTCTCCTCTCTTTTTTATCACCCTCTCTTTCAAAAAATGCCGGAGTGGTGCTTAGGAATAAGCCAATTCCCTTTTCATCCCCCATAGAAAGAGTACTTAACCAATTATCGCAAAACTCCTTTTCGCAATACTCCAATAATCCCTTTGCGGGATCTGCAACATAATATATATTACCTCTATTCTTCCGTATCTTAACTTTATAGAGAACAATAAAGTGATTCTGAGTCCAATGTAGAATGCAAGGAAGCTTGGCCGTATTCAACTGTTCCAACGTTACCTTTCCACAGGTAGAACGCAATCCAAGCAGATTTGCCGCCTCTATGATTCCCAACATAGAAACCCCTTCCGTAGTGGCATAACAATATTGCGCAACTGTATCTGGCGAGTATTTCTTTCCAAAATGCTCACATATCATCTGCAAACATGCAATACCACATTGCATTGAATCAAATTGTCTATGGTATGGGAATGATTTCATTATTTTACAATTTATTTACCGGCACCAAAACGGGAAACATCTACATTCCCTTTATTACGCTCTTTATATCCTTTAAATTTATAAGTAAATCCAACTGCAAACTTTCTAAAATAGAAATTTTGATCCATATCCTGATACTGATTCGCATACCTTACCTTAATTGAAGAATATTGTGACTCAAACATATCATTGCACTGGAAACTTAACACACATTTATTTTTATTAAATGTCCATTTTGCACCGGCATCTATACACCACATTTGGCCTAAATCCATAATTCCCTGCATTCGAGGTGTGCAATAAGAAGCTACTATATTTAATGAAATTTTTGGTTTTTCCGAAATACGCACCGTATTGTTTGCCATTAAAAGAACTGACCATTTATTTCTGTTATAAGCTATACCAAACCAATCGTCATTTTTATATCTCTCACTATATGCACTTAGAGTTAGATTAGTGCTTAAGACTTTGCCTATTGAAAAAGGAATTACCGCTGTAAAATCTAAACTTGCACAGTAATTAGAATTTGTTGTTTTAGAAATTAATTTAAGTTCGTCTGGAGATTGATAACTCTGTATGAAAAAAAAATCATTTGCCATATAATAAGAGACTTGAAACATATATTTACTCTTATACACATATATTAAATTGGCAGAATTAGTTAACGATGGACGTAATGCAGGATTCCCGTAAGAGACAGAATACTCATCATTATAAGAGACATAATCTTGCAATGTCCAATAAGAAGGATACGTTTTATAAGATAAATAAGAGAATTGCAGAACATGTTTTTCTACCGGAACATACGTAATTGTAGCACTCGGAAGAAAATTACTTCTGGAATAATCATTAATTTTATAATACTCTCCGGTAAGAGATAAATCGACACTCAGTTTATTTTCTAAGAACGTTTTACTTATACCAACATAGGCATCTGCCGTTGTTTCATATGTACCAGAGGTTATATCATAATCTTTATCCGAGTTTTTTGCCGTCTCTTTATATATTTGTCTATTAGCATTATCTATGTAACTATATTTTGCCCCATAAGTAAGTTTCCACCCTTTAGATAAGCTGTGTGCCATATCTGCATATACATTTAATTTATTAATGCTCTGATATTGGTTATAGAAAAATGCATCTGAGTAAACATCATTTTTATAGTATTGCATACTTTGCAACATATCACTATTATAAGAGGTGTAGTGAACACCAAGATCTAATCCAAAAGGCGACTTATAAGCCAATTGCAAATTATGCATGTAATTATCACCGTTATTTAACGATTTAGCATTAGAAAAATAGCTGCTTTTACTCTCGCTTTCATTCTCTTTTCGGGGAGTAAATTGTCCCACATAATTCATACTAATACTACTTTTTTCTGAAATATTATACTCCAGCCCCGTATAGACATTATGAAAAGAACTAGTATTCTTTTCATCAACACTAGATGATATATCATAAATCTCCCCTTTTACCGTATGGTGCGAAAATAAGTCTGTCCTTAATTTACTCTCCTTATCGCTGTAATTATATGTAAGGTCAAACGATATTTTAGGTGTTGATAGATACAGACTCCCTCCACCACTATAAGTAGAAGCATGCTGATTTTCCCATTTACCCTGAACTTGTCCCTGCAAAGTATAGGTATCTCTTTTCTTTAGTACTATATTTATGGCTGCCCCCTTAACATGCCATTGAGGAGGGGCATTATATACAATCTCTGCTTTTTCAACACGATCTAATGGCATCGATTTTAAATAATCGGTCAATTGTGATATTGTCATAGTGGTAGCCTTTCCATTAATTACAATTGCAGTACTACCTGCGGCTCCTGTGAGTCTAATTACATCATTTTGTTCTATTACTCCCGGAAGTTCTTTTAAAATATCAAAAGCATTATCTGCAACTTTATCTGCGGCCAGCTGCTTAATATTGTAAGCTAGTTTACCATCTTCAACTTTAAGGATAGAGCGGTCTGCCTTTACTACAACCGCTGCAAGCTGATTGGAATTTTCTTTAAGTATAATTGTACCTAAACTATCTTTAGACGACTCTATTGTTAGATTATGATACGTAAGATGTTGTATTAATAAACGATACGGCCGAGTTTTTGAATCAAACTTAAACCTTCCATCAATATCTGTTGTGGTTACCCCAATATATACAGAATCTATTGTTTGTAAAACGACAGCCACCCCAATAACGGGTTCTGCTTTATCATCTGTTACCATGCCATAGATAGTTGCTTTATGCGTCTGCGCTAAAGTAATAAGTGAGGTACAGCAAATAATAATAATAGTTAAAATGTGTTTTTTCATGATTATAATTTTTTCCTTTAGTGGTCTATGATAGCTTTTGTATTGTTTAATTATAAATTAAATCCGGATGTACAACTGGAGCATACTCGCATCTTGGATCTGGAAAATCCCAATTTTTTTCTCCATATGCATTTATAATCTTAGCCCAACATTTTCTACGTTTTGCAGAACAGAAATCAAAACTATTACAAGTTTTACAAGCACTCTCTTTTCTATTAGATTCTGACTGAACGTTTAATAATGCTTTAGCTTTATCGGATGTCCACATTTGTTGAATAGTCTGTTCTTTCAGATCACCTATTACAAACTTAGGATGCCAATAAAGTTGCTCACACAAAGTGACTTTTCCATCTGGCAATACAAAACAATTATTGTTTAAAGCTCCACAAGCACCTTCTTTAAAACATTCTATCTCGTTATTACCATAGTAAAACTCAGCGTTCAATGGTTCTTTACTAGTAAGTATTCTTATAGGAGCATTGGGTATTAAATTGGTTTCAATATAATGGTAAATATTCAGTAGTTCTCCCTTTTTTGCTTTTATCTCTGCAAAAGATTTTATGTTATAAATTGATTTTTCAGGTGTTCTTATTTCCCAATAAACTAAGTTTTTAATAGACTTTATATATTCAAACATTTCCAAGATATCTTCTACTTTTAAATTATACTTTGTTAAAATTGTATCAATCTGAATTTTAAATCCATATCGTTGAAGTATCTCTATTCCAGCCCTCATTTTTTTGATATAATTTTTATTACTTCCTATTATCTTTGTAAGTATGTTAGGATTTAAAGAATCAATTGAAAGTTGAATAACATTATTATACCCTGTCTTAAACAGCTGTTCTGCAATTGATTCCGTAATAGGAACTTTAGTTGATATATAATTAGGTGTAAGATCATTTTTAACCAACTCGCTCAGAATAATATTCCAATCTTTTTTTACAAATACTT
>JAVWIB010000035.1:0-23258 GCA_036639755.1 Bacteroidales bacterium | reverse complement strand
ATTTTATCTTTGGCATCTCCCGGAAGGAATCCTATTTCCTGATTGGTAAGAGGAATCACCGGACGAGCCAGCATAATCTGGTCGTACAAGTTGGCTTGAGCAAGAGCCCCGGCCAGAGCCAGAAGAGTTTTGCCTGTTCCGGCAGTTCCGGTAAGGGAAATTAATTTAATATCGGGATTCATCAAAGCATCCAACGCATAGGTCTGCTCATCGTTACGAGGTGATATTCCGTAGGCAATATGGTGATTTACAGCCACAATGCTTTTTGTGTTTTCCTGATAACGGGCCAGAACATGTTCGGTTCCATTCTCTCCCTTAAAACGGTAGAGTTGGTTGCAGGCGGGGCGGGCATAGCGGATTTCATCAAGTGTAACGCCAATGGGGTCATTGGCAATTTTTTCTAAGTATTTCTTATCAAACCCCTTAATGGTAATGATGCGCTTTTGATTTTCTGAGATCCGTTCCTCTTTAATGTGGTCGGTTAAATAATCTTGTGCCAGCATACCAAGTGCTTTGGCTTTCATTCTAAGATTCACATCTTTGGTAACCAGACCCACAATACGATTCCCGTAGTTGTTTTTGTACCAGATGGATGTGGCCAAAATTCGGTGGTCCTGAATATCGTCCTTAAAAACTCCTTCCAGTTCTTTTGGGAACGGACGGTTGAGTGAAATAGTAAGGGTACCGCGCCCTTTGCCAAGGGGAAAACCGTGACCGTTAAACAGGCGCGGATCGGAAATTTCATCAATATTACGGACGAACTCCCTTGCATTAAAGTTTATGGTGTCGTTTCCTTTTTTAAATTTATCGAGCTCTTCTAAAACGGCTACCGGTATAACTAGGTCATTTTCCTGAAAATTGTAGATGGAGCGGTGATCGTGCAGAATTACATTGGTATCCAACACAAATATTTTAGGTAACTTTTCCATAATTATTTTTTTTTATTAATATGTTCTGGCATTTATAAACATTTCAATCCAAGGGGTAACCTCATGGGAGACTCTGGCAACAGGGTAATGAGGCCAGTTCCATGGTCTTAGGCAGCGTTCGGGATGTGGCATCATGGCAAGATGTCTGCCGTCTGTGCTGCAGATGGCTGCTATGGCTTGCGGCGAGCCGTTCGGGTTGGCAGGATAGCCATCGTAGGCGTAGCGAGCCGCAACTTTAAAGTCGTTCCATGTATATGGTTGTTTGGAAGCCGGAGCGTTTGCTGCAAAACCATTGCCGTTTGCGGCGGAAGCATTGCTGTTTGCCGCAAAGCCATTGCCGTTTGCAGCGGAAGCTGAACCTTTGCCGGCCATGGAATCAAATGTAAATCCGGCGGCTTCCTGAGCAGGGAACGAGAATTTACCCTCTCCGTGGGCTACCCAGATTCCTAATTTGCTTCCCGATAATGATTTGAGCATCACTGCAGGGCTTTCTTCTATTTGTATCCCCACAAATCCGGCTTCGTATTTATGGGAGTTATTGTGTTTCATTTTTGGAGATAACTCTCTGTTATCGGGAGTTATAAGTCCGAGTTCGGCCATTAGCTGACAGCCGTTGCAGATACCCAGACTGAGGGTATCTTTGCGGGCGTAAAAATGATCAAGTGCACGTTTTGCTTTCTCGTTGTATAAAAATGCGCCGGCCCATCCTTTGGCAGAACCTAGCGTATCGGCATTGGCAAAGCCGCCTACAAAAACAATGAGTTTAATCTCTTCCAGAGTTTCACGGCCGGTAATAAGATCGGTCATATGAACATCTTTTACGCGGAAACCAGCCATGTGCAGTGCCCATGCCATCTCACGATCTCCATTGGAGCCTTTTTCGCGAATAATTGCGGCAATAGGAGTGGTGGCGGCGATTGCGCCGGAAGTGAGAACCAGATTTGCCGTTTTTCCGTCCATCGCCCCTTTGTAATCGGATAATTTTCCGGTGAATGTTGTAGGGAATTTATAGATAAGCGGTTGATTTTTATAATTTTGGAAACGATCGCGAGCACATTTTTCACCAACCTGACGGATATCAAACAAGTAAGATGTTTTGTACCAGATATCGCGCAGGGCATCAATATCAAGAGATACTGCGCCGGTTGCATTGCCCGCAATTTCTCCCATTCCGGTGATAACCAGTTTGCGATCCGGCAGGTAATTTCCTATCATATAACCTTTTGCACGAACGGTATTGCATTCCGATACCGTAGGGGCGGTAATCATATTCAACACAGAACCAATCTCTTCCAGCTTATTGTTGGCAACTTGTAGCAATACACCCGGCACCTCGGAGAACATAGCTCTGAATACCAGATCTTCTGTTTTCTTGCCGGTGCACTCAAAACATTTTGTGCCGTTCTGAGCCTCAGCAATCTGGGCAAGCATTTCCAGAACGCATGCGTTCATAGTGAGTCCTCCGTGGGTATTTGCAAAACACATTTCCAGTGCGGTGGTAATAAGACCACCTGCGGAAATATCGTGTCCGGCTAAGATAAGTCCTTTATTTACAAGTTCCTGTATGGCCGTGAAACATGTGCCGAAATAGGCAGGATCATGAATATCGGGAGTTTGATTTCCTATTTTATTCATAATCTGAGCAAAAGCGGAACCTCCCAGCGGGTAGGATTCTTTCCTGTTATTCAGTCCGGAGAACGGAACGTATACCAGCGAACTATCGGGATCTGTTTTAAGATTCGGATTTACAATGCCGTTTATATCGCTCACCGGGGCAACGGTGGAGATGATGAGGGTGCCCGGAGAGAGAACTTTCTCGCCGTTCGGATATTTCTGGGTCATACTCATGGAATCTTTTCCGGTAGGGATGTTAATTCCAAGGGCGCATGCAAAATCGCTGGCCCCTTTAACCGCTTTATAAAGACGGGCATCTTCACCCTCGTTGCGGCATGGCCACATCCAATTGGCACTCAAAGAGATACTCTTAAGGCCGCCATTCAGAGGAGCCCAAACAACATTGGTAAGGGCCTCTGCAATTGCCATACGCGATCCGGCTGCACTGTCTGCCAAAGCCACTAACGGAGCGTGTCCCATAGAGGTTGCAATACCCTCTTTATTATTATAACCAATGGCCGTTGCACCCAAGTTGTTCAGTGGTAATTGAATCTCACCGGTTGTCTGCTGTCCTGCAATAAGTCCCGTAACGGAGCGGTCTACTTTGTTGGTAAGCCAATCCTTACAAGCAACGCTCTCCAATTGAAGAACTTGCGTTAAGTAATATTCAAATTTATGGACATCGTAGGCAAGGGGGGCAAATTTATAATCGGCTGTTTTATCCTCCATATAGGTTTTAGGAGCACTGCCGAACATATCTTCCATAGCCATATCAATGGCAGCCTCGCCTGTTTTCTCATTGCGCAACGTAAAATTATGTTTACCGGTGGTTTCGCCAATCACGTACATAGGGGCGCGTTCACGCTCTGCAATAGCTCTTAACTCAGCCACATCGCTCTCTTTTATAACCAGACCCATCCGCTCCTGACTCTCATTTCCTATAATCTCTTTGAGACTTAAAGTTGGGTCGCCAACAGGCAGTTTACTAATATCAATCGTTCCGCCGGTCTCCTCTACAAGCTCCGATAAACAGTTCAGATGCCCCCCTGCACCGTGGTCGTGTACACTTATAATAGTATTGTTGCTGCTCTCGGCCAAAGAACGGATTGCATTGTATGCCCTTTTCTGCATCTCGGGATTGGATCTCTGAATAGCATTCAACTCAATTGCATTTGCATATTGGCCTGTGTTTACGGAGCTTACCGCTCCGCCTCCCATGCCAATACGGTAATTATCACCACCTAAGAGAACCACTTTATCGCCTACTGCCGGTTTATCTTTAAGGGCATCGCGTTTTTTGGCATAGCCCACGCCGCCGGCCAGCATAATTACTTTATCGTAACCGAATTTGGTTGTTCCGTTATATTCAGCCGTTAGCACGCTACCGCAAATAATACATTGTCCGAATTTATTTCCAAAATCGCTGGCTCCGTTGGAGGCTTTGGTAAGAATCTCCTGCGGACTCTGGTAAAGCCATTCGCGGGCCGGGGTTTTCTCCCAATCACGCTCCACCTTCATGGCTGCAGCGCAAGATTGATCTTCCAAATTGGTAAAGGCTGCGGAAGAGGTATTTAATTTATGATTGATTCCGGCTGTTGCCTCCACCCCGTTGCAAAAACGGGGATATGAGGCCATGTAACATGCGGTTCCGGCTATCGGGAAGCTCCCTTTACCCCCTGCCATTCTATCTCTTATCTCTCCGCCGCTTCCTGTAGCTGCACCGTTAAATGGCTCAACGGTGGTAGGGAAATTATGTGTCTCCGCCTTTAAGCTAATAACAGTCTTCTCATTTTCAGTAATATAGAAATCCGGTTTGCTGCCGCTTGCCGGATGGAACAGATTAATCTGCGGCCCATCTACAAACGCACAATTATCTTTATAGGCACTTACAATCAGATTGGGATTCTCCTGACTTGTTTTTTTAATCATCTTAAACAGAGAGCTTTCCATCTCTTTGCCATCTATAATAAACACCCCGTTAAAGATTTTATGACGGCAGTGCTCGCTGTTTACCTGAGAGAATCCAAACACCTCGCTATCGGTGAGGCCGCGCCCTATTTTTTTGCTGATACCTTTTAAGTACTCTATTTCCTCACTATTAAGTGCTAACCCTTCCTGTTTATTATATGCCTCAAAATCATCAATATAAATTACAGGTTCCGGCTGTTTGTTAATTGTAAAAATCTCCTGATCCAAACCCGTGTAAATCCTCTGTAACATTTTGTCGCACTCAACCTCCGCATTGGAAGTATCTGCGGTGCCGTTTTCTTTTGCGCAAGCCTCTGTTTGAACGGGAAAAAACTCCTCAATCCTTTCAATTCCCTCCATATTCATATTCTGTGTAATTTCAACCGCCGTCGTACTCCACGGAGTAATCATCTCCCGTCTGGGACCTACGAATCTGCCGCTCAAATTAGCTGCATTTACGGGTTCTGCATTGTTGAAAAGCCACTTTAGGGCGTTAATATTCTCTTGTGAAAGACTACGGCCAGACTTAACCGCTATAACCGTACTCTGTTCTGTGCGAAAGAAAAGAATCATACCAATTTTAATTAAATTAAGAATTTGTAAAAGTACGGTTTTTTTTTGAAAACGGCAAGTGCGCTTTTGGAGATCGTGCAGGCTTTTTATACATTTGCGGTTTAATCTTTTAGGCAGAAAATGACAGAACAAGAGTATAAAAGGGAGATTGATTTTATTTTTAATCAGTTTCCCAGTTATCAAAAAGTTGGGAAAATTGCATATAAGCCGGGCATAGAAACCATGTTGCAAATGGATGATATTCTGGGTAATCCGCACAAAAAATTCAAATCTGTTCACATAGCGGGAACCAACGGAAAAGGATCTACCAGCCACATGATTGCAGCGGCATTCATGCGGATGCCAATATGGGAAAAACCGGTGGTGAACGCAATGGCCGACAATCAGATGGTTGCCGGAGAGAAACATGCTGCAAAAAATGACGGATTTGTATCCCGACAACCCCGCATCGGCCTCTACACATCGCCCCATCTGGTAGATTTCAGGGAGCGGATTAAGGTGAACGGAGAGATGGTATCGCAGCAGTTTGTGTATGATTTTATTATAAAATATAAAGATGTTTTTCTAAAATACGATGCCAGTTTTTTTGAAATTACAACTGCAATGGCTTTTGCCTATTTTGCAGAACAGCAAGTGGATATTGCTGTGATTGAGTGCGGATTAGGTGGTCGGCTCGATTCTACGAATATCATTGAGCCCCGGCTTTGTGTTATTACCAATATTGGGCTGGATCATTGCGAGTATCTGGGGTATACATATGCGGAAATTGCCTCTGAAAAGGCGGGGATTATTAAAAAAGAGGTTCCTGTAATTATAGGTGAAAGGGGAGAAGTTGAGCAGGTTTTTGTAGCGAAAGCTGCGCAAGAGGGGGCTCTTATTTATTTTGCGGAGGATTTGGGGGGCGGAATGCCGAATGCGGAGAGATGTGATGAAGCAATATTGAATGCCGGGATGGGTTGCGAGGAAGAGTTGGGTGTTGCTTTATTGCGGGCGGTGGATAGAGAAAAAATGGATTTGCAGGGGGCGTGTCAGGATAAAAACATAAAAACGGTTTGCCGGGCACTGGGGGTGTGGGCAGAGCGGGAGCAGTGGGGGGGGCATACCCAAGAGCAGCTGCCGGGTTCCAACAATGTTGAGCACGGTAAAATGAGTTGGAGCATGTCTGATTTAGTTGCCGGAATTGAGAATGCTGCGCATGATACAGGGCTGCATGGGAGATGGGAAAAATTAAATACCTCTCCTCTGATTATCTGCGATACCGGACACAACTCTCACGGATTTAAAATTCTGGGCCCGCAGATTCTAAAACAAGCAGAACAATGCAACCGCCTGCTGATGGTTTTTGGAGTGGTTGCCGATAAAGACCTGGATTCTATTGTGCAATATCTCCCTAACCATTATGGAAACGGCAAACAGGCATACTACTATTTTGTAAATGCGGCAGGAACAAGGGCGCTTCCGGCAGCAGAGTTGGCGCAGAAAATGGCCGAAAAAGGGTTTGCGGGAGAAGCGGTAAAAAAAGGGAATACAACAGAATCATCCCTTGCTGGCACCGTGCAGGAGGGATTGCAGCGTGCTCTGGTAGAAGCTCAGGCAGATACCGCCTCTGCCAAAGGCAATGATTTTATTTTTGTGGGGGGGAGTACCTTTGTGGTGGCGGAAATTCTTCCACGATATATGAAAGAAATATAGTATCTTTTTTAAAATAAATTTGGAGAGTAAAAAATTATCTCTATCTTTGCAGTCCCAAAAACAAAAAAAATGACGGCCGTTAGGCCATGATTCGGGAGCATAGCTCAGCTGGTTTAGAGCATCTGCCTTACAAGCAGAGGGTCACAGGTTCGAATCCTGTTGCTCCCACACAAAAAGCGTGATTAAAATCACAACGTTCTTTCACATGACCGCAGACTGTTAACTTTTAACGGCCGAGTGGCCACGATTCGGGAGCATAGCTCAGCTGGTTTAGAGCATCTGCCTTACAAGCAGAGGGTCACAGGTTCGAATCCTGTTGCTCCCACGATTATCAAAAAAAGAGGAAGAGAAATTGGAAAATTTTTAGAGTAATCAAAAAAATTCATAGTGTATTTTAAGTGTTTTGGAGGTCTGCATGTATTTGCAGGGCTCTTTTTTTTTTGAAAACAGAAAAGCTCTTTTTTTTGAATTATTTGAACTCAATTTTATTTTGCGTGGAGTAATATTTTATATACCTTTGCCCAAAGTACAAGTCAAATATTTTAACTTAAAATATGATTTTGACAGAAAAAAAGAATGTGACAAATCAATGCAGCTGGTTTGTTCTATATACAGCACCGAGATCTGAGAAAAAAGTAGCCGATAGATTGTCTTCTATGGGCCTCGATTTTTTTCTCCCTATGTTGCAGGTGCAACGTAAATGGAGCGATCGAGTAAAGGTTGTAGAAGTCCCTCTTTTTAATTCCTATATTTTTGTTAAAGTTCCCGGCCATATATTGTTTGACTTGCTTAAAATATATGGAGTGGTTAAGGTTGTTTATTACAACGGAGCACCTGCGGTAGTAAGAGAGAGTGAGATAGATATTATCCGCAAATATATTGCTCAGGCGGGCGAGTGTGAAATTATGACGGGAGATACGGTTGAGATTGTGTGCGGTTCCCTTGCCGGTGAAAATAAGTATGTAAAAGGAACCATTATTAAGGCCAAGAAAAATTATCTTTACTTATATGTGGAGCAGTTGGGTGCGTATGTATGTGTAAAAAAGCAGGAAGTGAAGAAAGTTAAAAAAAATTGTGCGTGATTGCATGCAGTATAACCCGCTTTTTCCCGTTTAGAGTTAGATAAATGTTAAAAAAAGCATTTATATTTATAAATAGCATAAAAACAAGTAGTTACACCAAAAAGACTGGGAGTGACCAGGCAGTGGTGTACAGGGGCGGCAGGAAAAAACCTCAAGAGAGGCAGTAAAGAGTTTTCGTAGCCGCATGGAATGTGTCCTTGGCAATAGGATAAAGAAGGTTATAGCAGGAAATATATTTATAGTACATATGAATCATATACAGAAGAATTTTTGGTTGGCAGTTATTGCTCTATTTATAACGGTTACGGCAGTGGCGCAAAGTGCTGCCGATATAGAGTTGGCAAAGCAGCTTGCAAAACAACAAGGGTATTCCGAGTCGCAGATTGAGGCAATGCTAAAGCAGAAGCAGGGGAGGACAACTACCGGCACAAGTCAGCAATCCAAAACCATTGACCGGAATGAGGCGGTAAGAGACCGGCAATACGATCAACAAGACCGGCAATACAATCAACAAGACCGGCAATACAATCAACAAGGCCAACAATACAACCAGCAATATCAACAACAGGGCCGTCTATACAACCAGCAGAATCAGGTAATGAATATGCAGCAGCAGATGCAGGGAGCGCAAAACGGTCTGTATCCCATAAACGGAATAGGACAGGGGGTAGATTTGCCGGGATTTAACGGCCGTTCCATGATTTTCGGACACGATATATTCAAAAATACCAGTTTGAATTTTGTTCCCAATTATAATATTCCCACTCCCGATAATTACAAATTATCCCCCGGTGATGAGGTTGTGATAGATATCTGGGGAAATGTAATTACCAATATTACAACCACCATCAGTCCCGAGGGTTCTATTGTCATTCCGGATTTGGGGCCTGTTTATCTGGCGGGGCAAACCGTTGCCAAAGCAGAAAAATTGTTAAAAGAGTATTTAAGTAAAATATATTCGGGAATATCGGACCCAACGCCAAGCACCTTTGTAAAGCTGGCCCTTGGGAAAATAGGAAGCATTACCGTAAATGTAGTTGGAGATGTAACCACTCCCGGTTCTTATACCCTGCCAAGTTTCTCTACCATGGCAAGTGCCATGTATCTGGCAGGTGGCCCTACCAACATAGGTACCATAAGAGAGATCAAGCTTTACAGAGATAATAAACTAGTCAGTACCTTTGATGTTTACGAATTTATTACCAAGGGGGTTTACAATACCAATGTAAGATTAGAGGATAACGATGTAATATCGGTAGGCCCTTATTCCGGCATTGTAACCGTTTTGGGAGGGGTAAAACGCCCTATGAAGTATGAGGTAAAGAGAGAGGAAACACTGGATAGAGTGCTCAATTATGCGGGGGGATTTGCCGATGCGGCCTATAGCAAATCGGTGCATATAGACCGAGTAAATTCCACCGGAGACAAAAAAGGGGCTACGGCACAATCATTTAATGTACAGCAGAGTGAATATGCAACTTTTAAGGTGGCAGACGGTGATATTATTACGGTTCTTTCCAATGACGGCCGTTTTAGAAATCAGGTAAAAATAGCCGGAGCCGTATGGAGACCGGGAACATACGCTATGAGCGAAGGGGCTCATACGGGGCAGGGTGAACCCTCAGACAAAGGTTCGGTCTCAACACTCAAACAATTAATAGAGGTTGCCGGAGGATTAAAGGACGATGCTTTTTTGGGAAAAGGATATATTGTACGATACGGGGAAAACAGAGCGAAAGAGCAGGTATCTTTTTCATTGCAAAATGTATTACTGGGTTCGGAGAATATTCTGTTGGCTCCCGATGATTCCGTGCAGGTGTTCTCAATAGATTCCATTGCACCCAAGCAGACCGTAAGTATTTACGGAGAGGTAAACAGACCCAGCGGAAAAACGTTTGACGGAGTAGATGCTGCAAAGCGGGAACAGGCACCGGAGATAGAGTATGAGTACAGAAGAGGAATGACAGTGGGCGATCTTATTTTACAAGCAAGGGGTATTACAGATGCCGCAACCCTTGGTAAGGTGGAGATTGCAAGGCGTATTACTAAATATGACGATGGACGTACGGTTGATAAAAAAGATACCATTGCTGTCATTATGCATTACAATATTTTAAAAAACCCAAAGGAGATTGATGTAAAACTGGAACCATTTGATATTGTATTTGTAAGACGTTCCTCTTATTATAAACCGCAACAAGCCATAACGATAGAAGGAGAGGTAAATTATCCGGGTACCTACGTAATAGAGAAAAATACCGTACGCTTAAGCGATGTGGTAAGCAAGGCGATGGGTTTTAACAGTGATGCTTATGTATTGGGGGCCAAACTTACCAGAGCGATCACCAAAGAGGAGAGGGATAGAATGATTGTTGCCAAGCAGATGGCTAAGAAACAGTCGAAGGATAGTACCGCTTTGGATGATATGGTGATTGAAGAACAATATAATATTGCTATAAACCTAGAGGATGCGGTTGCAAATCCGGGCAGTTATGCCGATGTGGTTTTGAGAGAAAATGATAAGATAACAGTTCCAAAATTAAATAACACCGTTAAAGTGTCAGGAGCAGTATTGTATCCTAATACAGTGGGATTCAGTCCAAAATATTCGTGGAGAACCTATTTGTCCAATGCCGGTGGTGCGGTGCAAAGGGCCAAAGTCTCTAAAGTATACATGGTGCATATGAACGGCTCCGTAGCAACCAAGGGGGATAAAGATTTTAAGGTACGTCCCGGAACAGAGATTGTAATTCCAATGAAAGATAAGAAAAACGGCGGACAGTCGCTTACCGCCATTCTTGGAGTTGCCTCCAGCACAGCCAGTTTGGCAGCCATGGTGGTTACTATCTTAAATCAGGTAAAATAGTAAAAAACGGATAAGATATAAATTTATGTCTTCTATTCTTAGAAAAATATCGGCCCGTATTGTGAACTCTCCTTATTTAAGCAGGTGGGTGGTGCTGATCATTGATACGGTTGTGGGGATATTTGCCACATTATCGGTCTATCTTGTGCTTGGTTTTTTCATACGGTCTGCAGCTCCGGCCTCAACGTACGGATATATTGCCCTACTTTCGGCTATGGTAAATGTGGGGGTGTTTATATTGTACGGAACCTACCGGGGAATTATGAGGCATACCACTATGCAGGAAGCGTGGAGAATCTGTCTGGCTGTTGTTAGCAAGAGTGCAATTCTATTTGTATTATTTTCTGTTTTCTATCATAATATAGGTTTTACACTACCAATAGAGAAGATAGCCATTGCCCAGATATGTGACATTATATGTTCCATTGCATTGCTGGTAGCCCTGAGGGTTTTTCTTATTTATTTTTATGAATTGTTTGTGGCATCTGCAAATAAAACCTCCAACAGGGTGCTTATTTACGGCGATGATGCCAAAAGTATCTCCGTAGCTAATTATCTCTCTAAAAACCAACATGCGGAGTACCGGATTATGGGCTTTATTAAGATACAGGAGAACCGGAGTATGTTAAAGTTACAAGGGCTCACGGTTTTTACCATAGATGATTACGAGTATTTTAAGAGCGTAATTGATAAAAAAGGGGTTAATGCCATTGTGTTCCCTTCTCAGGCAAGTGCGCTGGCAGAAAAAGAGCGTTTGGTGGATTATTGCATTCAGCAACATATTAAAGTGTTGATTCTACCTCAGTTGAGCGAAGTATCGGAGAACGGAGCTATTGCATCGCAGATACGGGAGATTAAGATTGAGGATCTGTTGGGGCGCGATGAGATAAAAATAAACATGAGCGATATTAAAGAGATTCTCACCGATAAAGTTGTAATGGTAACCGGAGGGGCGGGGAGCATTGGGAGTGAACTTTGTCGGTTAATATCGGGATTCAATATAAAGAAACTGGTTATTCTGGATAATGCCGAGACTCCGCTGCATAATATTCAGCTGGAGCTTACAGACAGAGAGCACAAGCTGTTTTTTAACAGCAAACAGACCGAGGAGGGGAAAAAACAGTTTGCAGAGCTGATGCGTACCAAATATAGTTTTGTGATTGCAGATGCACGGGCAAGAAGCAGAATGGAGCGGATTTTTGAGTTTTACAAACCGCAGGTTATTTTTCATGCCGCTGCCTATAAGCATGTACCAATGATGGAGGCCAACCCATGCGAAGCGATAAATGTAAATGTAATGGGTACCAAAATAGTAGCAGATGCCGCCGTGCGCCACGGTGTGGAGAAGATGATTATGGTCTCTACCGATAAAGCAGTGAATCCCACCAATGTAATGGGATGTAGCAAACGGTTGGCAGAGATTTATGTACAGACTTTAAGCAAAGCAATTCTATCGGGGCAGGTAAAGGGGGCAACCAAATTTATTACCACCCGCTTTGGCAATGTACTTGGCTCCAATGGTTCTGTCATTCCCCGTTTCAGGGAGCAGATTATGAGCGGAGGCCCTGTTACCGTTACCCATAAAGATATTATACGGTTTTTTATGACTATTCCGGAGGCGTGCCGTCTGGTT
The DNA here is from genome assembly GCA_036639755.1 of Bacteroidales bacterium. Taxonomy (GTDB): domain Bacteria; phylum Bacteroidota; class Bacteroidia; order Bacteroidales; family UBA932; genus Egerieousia. Next base: position 10,901 of record JAVWIB010000035.1, on the reverse strand, counting down.
CTGGAGGCTGCAACCATGGGGGAAGGGTATGAAGTTTTTGTATTTGATATGGGACAGCCGGTACGGATTGCAGATCTGGCAAGAAATATGATTTCTCTGGCCGGTTTTGAACCGGGAGTAGATATAAAAATTGAATATACCGGATTAAGACCGGGGGAAAAATTATACGAAGAGCTGCTGAACGATAAAGAGAGCACCATTCCAACCGCTCATAAGAAAATTTCCGTGGCACGGGTGAGAGACTATAATTATGCAGCAATTTTAGAACAATTTGAACAGCTGAAGGCGATAACCAAGGAGATGAATAAGGTGGAGACGGTGCGGATGATGAAGGTGATTGTGCCGGAATTTGTGAGTCAGAATTCTGTATATTGTGATTTGGATAAAAAATAATAAAAAATTAAAATAGACACAAAATGCGACCCGATTTTATCGTTTATTTTTAATTTACGCAAATAAGTAAGATATTTTATGGAAAATAATAATTTACAGCAGAATAACAACGAGCAGGAGATTGATCTAATAGAGGTTGCCAAGAGGCTTTGGACCAAACGAAAGTTTATACTAAAGGTGACGGGGGCGTTTATGGTATTAGGCTTGTTGGTGGCTGTGTTTTCCGCAAAAGAATATACGGCGGGTTGTCTGGTTGTTCCGCAGACCGGCAGTAAAAGTGGCGGAGGCTCATTAAGCGGTCTGGCTGCCATGGCAGGTATCTCGCTTGGAAATATTGGTGAAGGGGAGACCCTTTCTCCAAAAATATATAGTAAGGTGTTAAATAACATTGATTTGCAAAAGGAACTAATGAATACCCCCATTCATTTTGAGGGATATGAACAGCCAATTACCTTGCTCGATTACTATACAAAAGAGGAGTATCAAAAATTCTCGTTAATGGGAACCATCCTCAAATATACGGTTGGGTTACCGGGGGTAATATTGGGTGCAATACGAGGAGAACAGGTAGAAAAACCAATACCCGCCAATGGTTCTGAAAAACAGCTAAGTGCATTTACAAAGGATGAACAAGCTTGTATTAAAGTTCTGAGAAGCAGATACTCCCTTACTATTAATGATAAAGACGGATATGTTTCTATTTCTGCCAATATGCCGGAACCGTTAGCAGCCGCACAGATAGCCCAGCAATTACAGGATCTTTTACAGAAATACGTAACCGAATTTAAGATTCAAAAAGCGCAGGCAAATTATAATTTTGTAAAACAACGTTACGATGAAGCAAAAATTGTGTATGAAGCGAAACAAGAAGAGTATGCAAAATTCCAGGATGCCAATCGATCTTTATCAAGTGCGTTATCCAGAACCAAAGAGGAGCAAATTAAGAGTGAATATAGTATAGCCAACTCATTGTTTGGTGAACTTTCCAAACAATTGGTGCAGGCAGAAATAAAAGTAAAAGAAGATACTCCAATATTAACGGTGGTAGAGCCGGTTGTTGTGCCAAGAGAAAAAAGCAAACCAAAACGTCCTATGATTCTTGTTATGTTTACTTTCCTGGGTGGATTCTTGGGTTGCGGACTGGTGTTTGGGGCAGATTTTTTGAAAAAGAATAGCGAGTTGGCATATTTGAAAAATTGGTAACATTTAGGGAAAGTAAAGTAATTATAATAAAGAATGAAAAATTTTGCACTTATCGGGGCAGCCGGTTATATTGCTCCAAGGCACTTACGGGCTATCAAAGATACCGGAAACCGCTTGGTGGCGGCATATGACCGTTTCGACAGCGTGGGGATTATGGACAGCTATTTTCCGGAAGCCTCATTTTTTACCGAACAAGAATTATTCGACCGGCATTGTTCCAAATTAAAAGGGACCGATCAGGAGATTCAGATGCTTTCGGTTTGTACTCCCAATTATTTGCACGATGCACACATCCGGTACGGATTGCGCTTGGGAGCAGATGTAATTTGCGAAAAGCCGGTGGTCTTGAACCCTTGGAATATAGATGCTCTCATGAAGGTGGAGCAGGAGACGGGGCATAAAGCATATAACATTTTACAATTGCGATTGCATGATGCAATTGTAAATCTAAAGAAAAAGATTGCCGAAGGGCCAAAAGATAAAGTATACGATGTAGATCTTACCTACATTACTTCCCGGGGAAATTGGTATTACACCAGTTGGAAAGGGGATGAGCATAAAAGCGGTGGGGTTGCTACCAACATAGGGGTGCATTTTTACGATATGCTGCAATGGATTTTCGGCCCGGTAAAAGAGAATATTGTACATGTAATGAGCCACGACCGGGTAGCGGGGTATTTAGGGCTGGAGAAAGCAAGAGTGCGCTACTTTTTAAGCATTAATGCGGAGAACTTACCTGCCAATGCAGTACAAGGGGAGAAAAGAACCTATCGCACCATTATGATTGATGGAGATGAATTTGAGTTTAGCGAAGGATTTACCGAGTTGCATACCAAGAGTTATCAAAAGATTTTAGCGGGAGAGGGATTCCGTATTTCGGAGGCTAAAAACTGCATCCGGATTGTACATGATATCCGGCATGCGGAGCCAATCGGATTAAAAGGCGATTATCATCCGTTGGCCAAATTACCACTTAGTTCACACCCTTTTGGCTGGTAATATGAATAAGATACAAATGGTTGACCTGCATGGTCAATACAACAAGATAAAAGAGGAGGTAAGTGCGGAGATCCAGAAAGTTTTGGATACCACTGCATTTATCAACGGACCCAAAGTAACGGAGTTTGCACAGCATTTGGCTGCTTATACCGGAGCGGACTATGTGATTCCTTGTGCAAACGGTACGGATGCGTTGCAGATTGCACTCATGGGATTGGATTTAAAACCGGGAGACGAGGTGATTGTACCGGCTTTTACCTACGTGGCTACCGCCGAAGTGATTGGATTGTTGGGATTAACCCCTGTGTTGGTAGATGTTGATCCGGCAACTTTTAACATTACTGCTGCGAATATAGAGAAAGGGATCACCCCTAGAACCAAAGCCGTTGTACCGGTGCATTTATTCGGACAATCGTGTGACATGGCTCCTATACTGGAACTGGCAAAAGAGCATAACTTGTACGTAGTTGAAGACAATGCCCAGGCAATTGGGGCGGTTTATACTTTTCCCAATGGAAAAAAAGCACAAACCGGTACCATGGGGCATATCGGATGTACCTCTTTTTTTCCATCCAAAAATTTGGGATGTTACGGAGACGGCGGGGCAATGATGACGAACGATCCGGAACTGGCCGCCGGATTAAAAATGATTGCCAACCACGGACAAAAAGTAAAATACCACCATTCGGTGATTGGGTGTAACTCCCGGTTGGACACGCTTCAGGCGGCCGTATTGGATGTGAAATTGAAATATTTGAATGATTATTCACAAGCTCGCTACCGGGCAGCTCAATATTATACCGGGCAGTTAGCCGGGATATCGGGAATTATACTCCCGAAAGAGGCGGAAAACAGTACCCATGTGTATCACCAGTATACGTTGCAGGTACAGGATGGAAAGCGGGATGCGCTCAAAAAGTATTTAGAGGAGGTGGGGATTCCGGCAATGATTTATTATCCGTTGCCGTTGCAGGAGCAGGAGGCGTTCAGGAAGATTGCAAAAATAGGAGAGTCACTTGACACTGCAAAAGAATTGGCTTATTCCGTATTGTCTTTACCCATTCATACGGAGTTAAAAACAGAAGAACAAGATTATATTATTTCAAGGATTAAAGCGTTTTATCATGTATCATAAATTAATCCGGAAAGAGGCGAAATTGGCATTGGTAGGGCTGGGCTATGTGGGACTTCCCATTGCGCTGGAGTTTGCAAAGCGGTTGCAAGTGCTGGGTTTTGATATTAATGAAAATCGGTTGGAGAAGATGAAGCAAGGGATTGACCCGTGCGGTGAGTTGGGGGCGGAGGCTTTTCAGAATTCCGAGATCATCTTTACCTCTTCCTTAGATAAATTGAAAGAGGCTTCATTTTACATTGTGGCGGTACCTACCCCCATTGATGAGGCTAATCAGCCCAATCTAAAACCTTTGTTAGGGGCGACGGAAACCGTGGGAAAGGTGTTGAAGAAAGGGGATTATGTGGTGTATGAATCTACGGTTTATCCCGGTTGTACAGAGGAAGAATGTGTTCCGGTATTGGAAAAATTATCGGGATTAAAATACGGCATCGATTTTAAAGTGGGCTATTCCCCGGAACGGATTAATCCGGGAGACAAGGTGCACACCCTTACGAATACCGTAAAAATTGTATCGGGATGCGACGCAGAAGCCTTGGAACAAATTGCCGGCGTATACGAATTGGTCGTAACGGCCGGGGTGCACAAAGCATCCTCCATAAAAGTGGCAGAGGCAGCTAAAATCATTGAGAATACCCAGCGGGATGTAAACATTGCGCTGATGAACGAACTCTCCATTTTATTCGGCCGGATGGGGATTAATACCTACGAAGTGTTGGAAGCGGCCGGAACCAAATGGAACTTTTTGAAATTTTATCCGGGCTTGGTAGGAGGGCATTGTATTGGAGTAGACCCGTATTACCTGGTACACAAGGCCCACCTGTTGAAATACCATCCGCAAATTATTAATGCCGGACGGTTTGTAAACGATTCCATGGGGGGATACATAGCCAAGAAACTGGTTAAACAATTGATAAAAGCGGGCAATCCCATCTTGGGCACGAAAGTATTGGTGATGGGGATTACGTTTAAGGAGGATGTGGCGGATATCCGGAACTCAAAAGTGGTGGACATTGTGCGTGAGTTAAAAGATTACGGCATGCAGGTGGATGTGGTAGATCCGCATGCCGATTCCGCTGAAGTAAAACACGAATACAATTTAAATTTATCGGCTACACCCGGCACCGATTACGATGCGGTGGTGGTGGCGGTCTCTCACAAAGCCTATTTGAATCTAGATGAAACCGATTTTCTAAAAAGGATGGGAGGGAAGGAGAACGGAATTCTGGTGGATATTAAGGGCATCTATCGGGGGAAGATAAATAAATTGGGATATTGGAGTTTATAGGAGAAATACATACCTTTGTGTTCAAGAAAACGAACGTTTAGGTGGACAAAGGGGAATAAAATTTTAATTTAAAAATATATGATACCAATCGTAAAACCGTTTATTGCTCCTGCAGCTGAGATGATGCCAGAACTTGAGCAAATATTGTATAGTGGATATATTGCTGAGGGTGAAAAGGTATACGAATTTGAGAAGCAATTTAGGGAATGGATAGGAAATCCATATTGTTTGTCTCTGAATTCAGGGACGGCTGCATTACATATTGCTTTACATTTAATTGGCGTGAGGACTGGTGACGAAGTTATTAGTACAGCATTGACAGCGGAACCAACAAATGTGGCAATAAAATTAATGGGAGCAAAGGTTATTTGGGCAGACGTTGATCCTGCAACTGGTTTAGCTTCTCCAGAGAGTGTACGGTCTCTAATTACAAAAAAAACCAAATGTATTATGCTTGTACATTATGCCGGAATGGTTTGTGATATGGATAAGTTTAATATTATTAGCGAAGAATTTAATATTCCAATTATTGAAGATGCGGCGCATGCACTTGGAAGTAAATACAAAGGGCTGCATATTGGATGTAACTCTCCTTTTGCAATTTTTTCTTTACAAGCAATCAAACACTTAACTACTGTCGATGGAGGTTTTTTAGCTGTTAAATCGCAGGAGGATATGGACAAGGGACGACTTAAACGTTGGTTTGGACTGGATAAAACCAAACCTCGTTTAGAGAATGATATTAAAGATCCTGGTTATAAATACCATATGAATAATGTGAATGCAACAATTGGACTTGTTCAAATGAAGTACTTAAATTGGATAATTGATAGTCATGTTTCCAATGGGCGGTATTTTGATGAACAACTCAAAGGTGTGAACGGTGTACAATTAATTCCATATTATGCCAATACAGAACCTTCTTATTGGTTATACACAATGAAGGTGGAGCGCAGAACGGATTTTTGTCGTATGATGGCAGAAAATGGTATAATGGCATCAGAACTTCATTTAAGAAATGATCGTCACTCTGTTTTTAGTGAATCGAGCCGGGATCTTCCTGCCCTGGATGATTTTTATTCAAAATTTGTTCATATTCCTTGTGGTTGGTGGGTAAGTGCAGAGGATAGAGCAAGAATGGTTGAAGTAATTAAAAAAGGGTGGTAGATTATGATAAATCTATATAAACCATATATGCCTGACGCATTGCCTGAATTGGATGAAATTCTACACTCTGGAGCATTGGCTTATGGTAAGTGGGGACGTAGATTTGAACAGTCTATTCAAAATTTTGTAGGTTGCAGCGAAAAGGTTTTACTTACAAATTCATTTACAACAACCATCTTTATTGCACTTGCGGCAATCGGGATAAAATCAGGAGATGAAATTATTGCTTCACCACAGAGTTGTTTGGCCTCCACTCAGCCCTTGGTTGCTTTCGGAACTAGAGTAGTATGGGCAGATGTAGATCCTAACAGAGGAACATTGTGCCCGGAGAGTGTGGAAAATAAGATAACCTCTAGAACCAAAGCTATTTTTCACAATCACTATTGTAGCTATCCTGGGTATATTGATGAAATTAATGCTATCGGTAGAAAGCACGGATTACTTGTTATTGACGATTGTATAGAAGCCTTTGGTTCTACATATAAAGGAAGGATGCTTGGAAATTTAGGTACAGATGTAACTATTTTTTCATTTCAAACCGTTCGATTGCCGAATACAATTGATGGGGGTGGGATTATATTTAAAAACAAAGAACATTACGAGAAAGCAACTAGAATCCGAGATTTGGGTATAGAACGTAAGACTTTTCGAGATGTATTGGGCGAGATTAATCCATTGAGTGATGTTCCAATTACAGGATATGGTGCAACCTTGAGTGATGTCAACAGCTATATAGGATATTGCCAAATGCAGTCATTGCCAGAGTTGTTTACTAGGCAGAGAGAAAACGCTAATGTGTGGGCACGTGAAATAATGGAGAAGTATCCAAATCTGAAACTTCTTAATACTACTGATATTGCTCCATCGTATTGGATATTCGGTATTTTAACCAATGATAAACAGAAAACTCTAAATCATTTTCGAAATTTAGGGTATGGAGCTTCAGGAGTACATATTCCGAATACATATTACAGCATTTTTGGCTCTCAGGGACGTTTCCCTAGAGTAGAAGAGTTTTATAGTAAATTTTTAGCCTTACCAAGTGGCTGGTGGGTTTCAAACATGAAATAATGAAATAATGAAATAATGAAAGTAATTTATTTAGCTTATCGGGATTGGTCTTTAGCAGCATACACATCTGTTATAAAGCATCCAAGAGTTTCGGAATCGGTTCTTTGTAAAACACGCGAAGAGCTTTTATCTTTGGACTTAAAGAAGTATGATTTAATTGTATCTTGTGGTTGGAGTGAGGAACTAGGAAAAGAAGTGACCTCTCAAATAGAAGCTATGGGAGTTCATTGCGCTGAACTTGATAGGTATTCTTATGGTACTCCTATTCAATTGCAAGTCATTGATGGTATCACACGCACAAAGCATAGAACATTCAGTTTTACCTATGATGAGAATTCTACTCGTGCTCATACTCATAATCGTTTATATTCTCACGAGGTTGATTTAGACCTTTCTGGCAATATGGATGATATTTTGGAACAAATGACTGCCACAAGTAAGGTTTTATTTACTCGTTTTTTAGATGATTATCCTAATATTATTTGGAGAGAATGGGCTGCAGAAGATATTGTATGCCCTAAACGTGTTTTAGCAGATAGTAGATTATCTAAAGGAGATATATTGAAAATGACAACAGAAGAGTTATATAATTTTTTCAGGTGTCTTGAAGATCCATATCCTAATGGCTATATCGAAGATGAAAAGGGGTATTTATATATCAAAAGAGTAGAATATAAAAGGAAATGAGCATGAAAAAATTACTTATATTAGGTGCTGGGGGATCTGGAATGGACATTATTACGATAATTAGAGATATTAATAAAGTGAATCCAGAGTGGGAAATAATTGGTTTTTTAGACGATAATCCCAAGCTATTAGATAAAATAGTTTGTAATTATAAAGTCCTTGGTACTATAGACGATGGATACAAATTTCCAGAAGCCTATTTTTGTTCTTCAATTGCTCATCCAAATAATCGTATTATAAGAAGAAAGGTTTATCAACGAGTTAAACAGTATTCGAATAAGTTCGCTACGTTAATCCATCCATCAACTATAATTTATAATGGAGCCTCTTTTGCCGAAGGCGTTGTTGTCAATGCTGGATGTATATTTGGCACAAATGTGAAGATTATGGCAAATGTGCATTTTGGCTATGGCTGTAGTATTGCTCACGAATCAGTAATTGAATCTCATGTGGCATTTGGATCAGGTGTTAAGGTGTCAAGCGGTGTTGTGATTGGTTCAGATTCATATATTGGAGCAGGAGTTTCAACAGCTCACGATGTTCTTATATCAAGCGATACTTTGGTCGCTGCAGGTTCTGCAATAGTTACCAATACAAGCCAGGGAGATACTTGGATTGGTGTGCCTGGAATACAGTTGAAAAATTATGTCAAAAAACAACTTCAAATTGAAAAAATTATAAAGGAGCAAAAACATGGAAAGTAAAGTATTAGAAATACTCAATCTTGTGAGGTCAAATAAGAATAGACCAGCTATTAAGGTGTCGAACTTAAACGATTCTTTAAGAAATGATTATGGACTAGATTCGTTTGATTTGGCAGAGTTAACGGTAAGAATCGAAGATGAATTTGGCATTGATATTTTCGCAGATGGGTTGGTAAATACAATTGGTGAAGTGTATGAAAAATTGAAATAATGAGTGCATTTATTATTGATTTAAATAAAACATATAAGTATAGTGACCTGTTAGGGTATGTTAATAGTACAGACTCGTATTACGACGTGTTTAGGACAAACGATCTATTTAGTTTTTATGCCAACCTAATAAAGTGTGTGGTATCCAATCAATCCATTACATTAGTAGATTCTGATATACAAAATTATGAACTAAAGACCCTTTCTCTCGAAAATAGCGTAAATCATAGAGTTGTATTACAAAAATCTAGTTTCACAAACATTGAAGAGTTGCGACGTATATTCTTACAATCTTCTTCAGAAATAACTCTTTTCACTTCAGGGACAACAGGGCAACCTAAAAAGATTGCACACTCGATTCAAACGCTGCTCAGAAATATCAGAGTAGATAAAAAGTATAGCAAAAACATATGGGGACTTGCATATAATCCTGCCCATATGGCAGGTTTGCAAGTCTTTTTGCAGGCCTTTTTGAATGGCAATACACTTGTTAATATCTTCAACCTAACAAGGGATGACGTTTATGACGAGATGGAGAAAAATCAGATAACACATATATCAGCTACGCCAACATTTTACAGACTCTTAATGCCGCCAAAAGAGATTATATCATCGGTTAGTCGTATTACATTGGGAGGGGAAAAATCTGATACCAGACTTCTTGAAAATATTGGTAAAGTTTTCCCAAATGCTAAGATTAACAACATATATGCTTCAACAGAGGCTGGTGCTTTGTTTTCAACAAGTGGAGAAATTTTTAGAATACCTCAAAATATAGCAGATAAAGTGATGATTCAAGACGGCGAACTATTAATTCACAGATCATTATTAGGAAAATCAGATTTGCTATTAATTGAAAAAGATTTTTATAATACAGGAGACTTGGTTGAATGGGTAGATTATACTAATGGACTTTTTAGATTTCTAAGCAGAAAAAATGAATTAATAAACATTGGCGGATATAAAGTAAATCCATCGGAAGTTGAAAATATAATCTGTAAACTAGAAGGAGTTGAGCATGCAGTCGTTTTTGGGAAAGCAAACTCTGTATTAGGAAATATTCTTTGTGCGGATATTATTATATCATCTAATTCTAATCTCAAAGAAGAAGATATACGTAGTTTTCTTGCGGATAATTTGCAAGATTTTAAGATACCTAGGCGTATAAAATTTGTGGAAAAACTTACCCTGACAAGAACAGGCAAAATAAAAAGATAATGAATATATTAGTTACAGGTGTTTCCAAAGGAGTAGGGTTAGAAATATGTAAATCCCTGATTCAGAAAGGGCATACGGTATATGGGATTAGTCGGACCTATACCAAAGAGTTAGAAGAACTAAAAAGACAGTACGAAGATAGGTTTTTTCATAAAATTTTCGATCTGAGTAACGTAAGTGATATACACGTCAAAATATTCAAAGCATTCATTCCCAATAAAATACAGCTTGGTGGGTTTGTTAATAACGCTGCTATGGCTTATGATGACATTATCACAAATATGAATTATTCAAAATTAGAGGCGATGTATAAAACCAATGTTTTTGCGCCGATGATTATGACAAAATACGTTATTAGAAACATGATGCTTAGTAAGAAAGGAGCCATTGTTCATATTTCTTCAATAAGTGCGCATACCGGTTATAAAGGGCTGGCAATGTATGCTTCAACCAAGGGGGCATTAGAAGCATTTTCTAAAAACACAGCAAGGGAATGGGGAGAGCTGGGAGTGCGTTCTAATGTTGTAATACCAGGATTTATGGAAACAGCAATGAGTGAGTCTCTTTCTGAGGATCAGAAGCGTAGAATATATCAGCGAACTTCACTTAAAAGAGATACAGATATTACTTCTGTGGCAGAAACAGTATGTTTTTTATTGTCGAATGAAGCATGCTCAATTACAGGACAGAATATTCATGTAGACAACGGAACAATATAGTAAATACGCATATAAATCAGTATTATGTTTAAAGATAAAGTGCTCCTTATTACTGGCGGTACAGGATCGTTCGGTAGTACAATCCTTCGTAAGTTTGCAAACTCTGATCT
>JAVWIB010000034.1:10820-23469 GCA_036639755.1 Bacteroidales bacterium | reverse complement strand
ATGCCGTACCGTATCTTTAAGGAGAGAGGTTTGCTCTAGGTTATTTTCTCTTAAAATACCCGTTAAGTTCTTTTACCCAGAAATTTATTTCTCCGATTGGCATTTTTTTAACGCTATCCATAGCGAACCTCCCCTCTCTTACAAGATATATTATGCTTGTTGCGATGCCATCCACCCTGTAGCTTCCAGCGCGGAGGAAAGGCCCAAAAAATCCCGCATCGGCATTTTTCTTAAGTCCTCTACTGTTAGTCTCTTTCCATCGAATTGGCATATTTGCGATAAGAGGGCAAGAGTAACAGCAGCATCACCATCGCCGGCAAATTTCTGTGCTTCTAAAATATCCTCTGCTAGAGGTTCTCTTAATGTTACTTCGTTTACTTTTAAAGTGTTTTCTGTTTTAATTATTTTTGTTTTCATGTTTTAATTATTTTTTATATTATTATATCCATCCTTCCGTTATCACTGCATAGTATCTATACGTATTGTCCGACTCAGGGTAGATTGTTAATTCTGAAAATTCTACACCTTCAGTTCCATCTGTGCCACTAATGGCTATTTGAACGGATTTTTCACCAATAGGCATATCGACCCACTCTCTGACGCCTTTTAATAGTACAGTAATCCGCAAAGCTGTAGTTACAGCATACTTTGCAGTAATGATAGCGTAACAGTGATCGTTACCAGGAACAGCCTTCATCTTTATGCTTATAGTATTATTAATAATTGCAATAAAGCCGCAAACTCCATCTACTTGATCTCTTGAAGCCTCTGCACCTGCTCGATACTCGGTTGATGTCTGTGTAGAGCCGGACATATCAGGATAGCAAAATGATAATGAACGCTGTTGTTGGTGGTAATCAACACGGTATGTGCCGGAGCAGTCGTAGCCATTTGTTGTACCTACAGCGTTACACCTATTGCCATTGTTTGCCCAATCGGACGTAACTCTCCAGTCACGTACCCAACCACAAGACCCATCTATACGCCTACTACGGTTGTCTCCGTTGTAATAGTCAGAATATGTAATAGTGTCTGCATAGGTATATTTAGTGCGCACTTTTTTATAGTCTACATAGTAGTAATTACTGCTGCATGCTCCATCCCGGTATTCACCCGACCAGTCCACAGAGGTAGAAGCCGTCTGGCTCTGTGCCGTTCCGGCCATACTTGTATCAGAATAGGTGTACGTTACTGTTCTTGTACGTATTGCTGCGTTATAGCTCCAGTTGCCATAACTTACGCTACCACTTTCAGACACTGGATCGGTAGCACCATCACGTACAGTATCAGAGAACGTGTATACAAGTGTCCGCAAACGCTGCCTATAGCTATTATCTGAATAGTAACCCCAGCTACCATAACGATACGAAGTAGAAGCCGTCTGGCTCTGTGCCGTTCCGGCCATACTTGTATCAGAATAGGTGTACGTTACTGTTCTTGTACGTATTGCTGCGTTATAGCTCCAGTTGCCATAACTTACGCTACCACTTTCAGATACTGGATCAGTAGCACCATCACGTACAGTATCGGAGAATGTGTATACAAGTGTCTGCGAACGCTGTCTATAGCTATTATCTGAATAGTAGCCCCAGCTACCATAACGATACGAAGTAGAAGCCGTCTCGCTCTGATCAGGAGCGGGAGTATTGATCACCGGCCCGCTAGTTCCGTCTTGGTATACCTCTTGTGTCCAGTTAGTAACACTCCTAGTACGTATCGCTGCGCTATAGATCCATGTTCCATATACCGTTCCGGAATTAGTTTGTATACCATCCGGATAAATTTTTACCGCTCCGGCATAGACACTTTTAATTGCTATGGTTCCGATCTGCAAGCCGGATACTATATTGTTACCTACTTTTAACATTATTGTATAAAATAAAGAGTATCTGATTGTTTTGAAATAGCGTTGTATTGCGACTGAGTACCGAACCATATTTTTAATTTTGAACTATCACGCTGATTATTAATCTGATTACTCCATCCTCCAACTGCCTCCCGTGCATTAGTCAGACGAGAATCAGTATTCTCTACTTTTTTCGCCAGTTCGTTCAAAATTGTTGTCGAAAAGTTAGGGTCGTTACCAAGTGCTATTGCCAATTCTTTAAGCGTATCGAGTGCACCGGGGGCGGCATCCACAAGTGCATCTACTAATCTGGTGGCAAAGTCCTTTGCGGAGGTGAGAGTCTGAGCATCTGCGGTAATGCGAGCAGAAGATTCTATCGAAACTTCTCCGTCTGTATACTCATTCGCACTTCGCAAAGTTGCTTCTGCTTTAATTGGAATAACCCTCTCTAGCTCTAAGGTTCGCATATGCAGGTCACGGGTACGCAGGGCAAGTTCTTTACCCTGCTTGTTGCTCACCCCGTTTTCACCACCCTCTACCAGATCAGTACAAGCGATAATATATACCCCGTGCGTCCAGTCATATGGGATATTATTTTCTGCAAAATATGCCATTGCCCTACTGATTTGCATTAAAAGATTGCAGAATGTCTACTCCATTGTGTTTGTAGATATTGTTGTAAATATCTATTTCCCAAATCACTTCTGCGCCTACCTGCAATTTATAATACGTAACAGTAAGCAGATGTTCTGCCTCTGTACGTTCGCCAGATTTTATACTACCTACCGGCATCTCCTTAAACAGTCCGGAGATATTTGCCACCACCGGAGTATTTAATGTAACTCCTGCAGCAGTGTTAACAGCCATATTTGACTTTACAATAATTGCACAGGATTTGTGAGGATTTTCATGCTTCCATGCCTCCGGATAGATGGCGTTAAATTTCAACTTCGCCTCCATCTTTTCCAACCCTGCCGGAATCTCAGTAGTCCCGTAAATTCCTAGGGCGGTAACCTCTTGTGTCTTGATTTTTACAGAGGGCAATTCTACCTCATTCAGTTTACCGGCCAGTGTCGTGCCGTTTATGTAAACGTTTGCATTTGTTATACTATTTATCATTTTGTAATTTATTAGAAGTCAATAATTTCTTCAAACTCAAGCAAATCCAGCGAAGGAGCATATTTAACCCTCAAGGTAAAAGATAACTTGCCTTGTGCAATATCGTTTTTGGTATTTTTCTCCTCTTCCCACTTACACTCACCATCTACGATTGCTCCCTTGCCTATCAGGGAACGCAGAAACGAATTTACATCTGAAAGAATCATATCTATCGTCAGGGCAGTTGCACTTTTATCTAGATAGGTTATCGCTGCATCTATCAAGGCCTCGCGTATAGCCATACGTGTAGAACGCGGAGCAATCATACCGTCTGCGGTTTTTGTAGCAGGAAATGCAGCCGTCCAGTTACCCCAAAGCCTTGTCCCCATACCGGATTTGCGAAACACAGTTACAATGCCGGAGCCGTTCAGAAGATTCGTATCTGCTGATTCTTCAGTTAGCGAACTGGAGATCGCAACATCGGTTCCCGAGATGTTGATAATAGAATTTGATGGACTGATCCAGTAACCGGCTTCTACATCACGCTTGGCTTTGCTAAGTGCCCAGTACACCGATAAACCTATTGTAACCGTCGTATTTTCGTGTATATTCAATCGTTTTGCAAGCGGATAACAAAGTATAGCTGCGGAGGATGCTGTGTTGTAGATATCACCGTTACGTGCAGCAAGAGCTGCTTGTACATTATCTGCGACTATGTCTATAGCAGCAAATCCGTCCAGTTTCTCCGCACTAGATACCATACTTTGTAGTACTGCAGGAATCTGACTGTAGCCGGGCGCAAGAATAATGTTTGGCTTAACGCCGAGCGCATCATCTACATTAAGTAGCATCTGCAACCCTTTTACAATCTCTGCAGCATAATCTACCGCAGTTGGGAGAATACTCTTATAAATATGCGTTGCAACGATGCCGTCTTCACCAATTAACATTTTTCCGGTTGCTTCTAGTAGAGCAGTTGCTTTCTCTGTTGCAAGGACATTAACTACCAGCACCTTTGCATTAACTTCCGAAAAGATAACTTCCAAAGCCGCCGGAATGGTAAACCCATCTATATCGTTCCCAAATTCTGTCTGTGCTGCCAATAGTGAGGTAATAAGTTTTACCTGCCCTACAGTACCCTTTGGAGCCGTCCCGACTAAGCCTATCACGGCTGTATCGCCTGTTGCAAGGGCAGCACCCCCAGATGCCTCCCTGATTCTTATTCCATGTAAATAACCCATAATTGTATTAAATATTTATTATTTGTTGTTTTGTTGTACCAGATATAAGTATCTGGTATTTAATTGTTATAAGCAGGGAACCGGCTCTATCGCCGGCCGCAGAGGTGGTACGAATCAGCCTTATACGCTTTTCGTAGCGAGTAATCTGCTCCGCTACCTCATAGGCAATATCTACGGCCTGCATGTTGCCTCCCAGAAGCCGCTCCGCTCCGAGACCAAAATTTGGCCGGAAAGGCACGGATCCCTTGGTCGTTAGGATAAGCGTACGTATATTGTCACTTATACTACTTTCTAAGTTTTTATTGCCCAAGATTATCGTTTGCATAATTGTCGGTCTGTAAATTTTCGTTATCCGAAACAAAATGCCACCTCTGCGCATATTGCCATGTTCCGTTGTATTCGTCTAAAAAGTCCTCGCTTAACAGTTCCAGATATCCGCCGAAATTTTCCGGAGTCAACCCCTCCAACTTGGCGGAAATCTTTTCGAGGGCTTCGTATAATCCTTCTGCCCCACGTAATTTCCTGTATACTGCAAGAATCTCAAACATGATATCTTTTTGCACTATTGTCCCGGCCAGATCACGTCTTAAAGGCTTATGCCCACAGTAGCGCACCAGAACTTCCCCGGGTTCCGCATCAGGTAGGTAATTGCCCGGACTCTGCGGATACGGCTTGCTTACTAGGTCAAGTGCTGTAATTAGAGCGCAGAGCGCAGATTCCATTTGCTCGATTTTCATACAAACCGTTTTTTTAGTTTATAAAGGATCAATGTTATTACTATTGCAAATATCGCCCAAATTTGCCACGGAGGCTTCTTTATAACCTCCTGCTCCTTAAGTGCTTTTATATCTGTACTGATGTCTAACTTGCTGTTATCCGTATTAATGGCGGAACTGTCATCCTGCTTATCCAAAACAGAGTGTTCAGCCTCCGCCTTTTTAATATTCTCTATCTTTCCGCTTATCTTCTCCGATACAAGAGGCGGCCGGCCAGTTGTTATATCAACGGGCTTAGAGGTGTCGTAGGTTTTTTCTATTACAAACCCATATTCAGTGCTATCTGTCGTTTTTGTGCGTTTTGTGTCGCTTAACTCCCGTGCGAAAAAGTTAGTTTGGGAAGCAACATTCATTCGGCTCTTATCTTCGAACTGTATACGTTGTTGCTCTTTGTATTTTCTAGTTGTGCTACACCCCACAAATGTGCAGATTAACAGGATTATAAGTAATATTCTCATTTTTAAAAAAAAGGTGTTTAAAAGGGGCGCACCCCTCGTGATTATTATTCTACTGTAATGTATATTTGCTCGCTCCGCTTTATAGCTGATTTGCATATAGAAACGATAAGTAGTTCGTACTTTGTCGAGTTTAGCACTTTGCCCACTTCTATGTTATCTCCGGGGAGGATACAACCGGCGGTATCGGCTACTGTATTGCCCCTGTGAATAAGTACACCCTCGAAATCGGGAACATTGCAAAGTCGGGGAAGCTCCCTGCAAAAGCGAGGGGATTCGTTTATGATAACCCTATAATATCCCTCTGCTATGGCGGTACTGCCTTTAATCTTCACTCTGCGGCAGGTAGGCTCAAGGGTATCGCAGAGTTTTACACCATCTACAGATAAAGTACCTATCGTATACTTATCCCCCCTGAACTTTCTGTGTAATAATAATTCCATCTTATTCGTTAAATAGTTTTGTGAAATGCGTTCCAAATCCCTGCGAGGGTGTTATACTACTTATAGTACCTTCCGTCACACTCTCTTTGCCGGTTGTAGATGGTGCATCTAATATTATCTTACGCGATTGTATATCGCGTAGCTTGTCGATTGTTGCCTTATACGATCTAAACGCCTCTTCTGGCATATTCGCTGCATCACGGCGTTGATTGAGCCTATAGCGCATCAGATCGGCTACGATTAAAGTTATTAACTCCGGTGCCGGTAACAATGGCAATTGGTAAATACCTCTTAAATATCCGTCTATTTCAGCAACGCAAACTGCGTTTACTGCCTCCAGCACGATCATATCCGGTTCGGATGTCTGTGAATCGGTAAGTGTTGTAAGTTGCGATTTTCGCATATACGTGTATAATTGGTCCAGTGTTATATATCTCATACCTTTCAAATACCTTTCAAATGCTTTCAAAAACGTTTAACTTTTCTTTATAGTATTACACACCTTACCGGATGCCTTTATGGCTGTTTTAGGCCGTTTTTTAGCAAACGTAAATTCTTCTATAAGTTCAGCTGCCTGCTGCCCCGCTAAAGAAAGGGACATCTCCCCCGCAAGGCTATACACAAGTCTTTCCAGTTGTGCCCTTGTTGCGGGGAGTGTGTCCCGGTGCTCGCGCAAGTGTATGCGCAGAATATCGCTTACGCCCATGATAATTATAATCTCAGACCGGATAATCTTGATAGTGCCGATTCCCTGATCAAAATACTGTCTGCGATTAACTCGAATGTACATTCGTAGAAATTACCAACTTTCTGTATAGGGTACACCATAAACCCACCCTCACAGGTTGCAAAAGACATCCCATCCTCCTCTTCAAAGGAGGCTACATAAAGCGAAGCACAATCTTTAGATGTACCAACGGTTTCATCGAAAGCAAGGATAGGAGCAAAAGTGTCCTGGGCGGATTTGTAGTCCCCTGCATTAATAAGGGGAATCTGGTTGTAGTGCGTAATAGGTACTCCAAATTCGTTGCGGGTAATAGTAAGATATTCCCTTGCAACTGCGTTAAGCCTTGCAATAGTCTTAGAGTTAGCAATGATAACCTTATTGGTACCCTCGCATTGTGCAATAGTCTGGTCAAGCAACTCAAGTAACTCCTGTTGTGCTTTCTTGCTTGTATCTGAATTGCCGAGTAAAAGTTGTTTCCCGTTTTCACCGGCAATCACGGTCCTTGCCTGAGTAATTAGTTTAGATATTCCGTTAAATTGCGTTGGTGTTGTGGTGCTATCCCCTTTAATAAGAGCATAGTTGAACATATACCCAAACTCACGCACACGACGCGAAAGTTGCGAAAGCATCTCCGAATTAATATCGTATCCCATTCTTTCATATGCAACATCTATACGTATTTTATCTCCGAGCATTTTACGGGATGCCGTTTTATACTCCGGAGCAACTGTCTTGGCTGCATAATCTGCACCAATAGCTCTGGTAGTCCCAACTAGGCCATCTATGCTTCCGCCAGAACGGACACTAACGCTTGATCCCGGTTTTTTAAAAAACTCTATATAATTGGCAAGAAGAGGACTCTTTTTCAAAATCTCTTGTACCATATTGCCGGTATGTGTATCACCGGCTGCAATTTCTGTAAATCTCATGTTGTAATTTTTTATCGTTAATACTAACTTTTAAGAGCTGCAATCTGCTCTGTAATAATCTCTAAAGAACTTTTTTTAGAATCTTTATTCGCACCAAGGTCTACGGTTACGCTACCTTTTACCGGGGTAGCCGGTTTAATATTTAGCGATGCTATCTGTTTTTTATACGCATCGCGTTGATCCGCTGAAAGCGAGGCACAGAAATCAATACACCCCTGCTTCTGTACATCGTTAAGATGAGAGAACTCCTGGGCAGAAAAATCTGCCGAGATGGTTGTCTTGAGGCCCTTTTCGTCCTCTTTCTTGTTGTTTGCATTCAGGACACCAACTAGGGTGTTAACCGTCGCAACGAGGGTATCTACTTTACCGCCAAGTGCGGTAAAATCTTGATTTTGTTTCTCTTTGTCTTGTTCCATATTTTTTTGTTTGTTAAAAAATTGTCCTACACGTTCAGCAAACGAAGTCGGCTGTTCTGTAATCAGATCCGGAGCATCAAAATCTCCTGTAAGGGTTGCAAAATCTTGTTCATTATTCTCCGCAACAGCCGCCTTGCCTACTAAGCCAATATGGCGAATAACACTATCTTTAAGTCTGACAGATATCTTGTTACGCAACTTGGTATTTTCCGCAAAAACCTCATCCTCGCATAACTGCGCATCATCACGATCGAATCCGATTGCAATCTTGCCGTTCTCCTGATACATCTGTAGTGCATCCTTGCTTACCTTACCCAGAACGGGCAGATCATTCGCCGGATGGCCTAAAACAACCGGGATGAGTTCCGGTCCTTGTGCGGCAGTCTTTTCTGCAATACTCTTAACATCCTCATCGGAGAAGTGAAGCCCTTTATGTGTGCCGCTTGTAAATAGTCTAATTCGTTTTCCCATGTTTTTTTTGCAAAGATATTTTGTTGCAATATTCTAATCTATTGCTTATTACAGCAATTTATAATAAAGGAACGCGCGATATTTGCACAAAAAAAAGAGCATGTTAACACTTTTACAGACTACAATTCCGGATGCACTCTCAAGCATTCTTACAAACCTGCCAACAGCTGCGGCAATGTTCTATGTGTGGTACGTATCTAATACTGCGCACGCAAAAGAACGAGAAGAATGGAGAGCAGAGATAAAGAGCATTACAGAGGCTCTAAAAGCATCTACGGAGCAACTCAATAAATTAACTTATATAATTGAAAACCATGTCTTTAACAAACCAAAAGATAATTTTAGAGGCTAAAATAGCCGATTTGCAGAGACAGCAGGTATCTACCGACTATGAGGCCGATATGTTTCTTGCAACATTGCTGACCCTTGCAGACCCTGCTACCGATAAATGCGGAGACTTCGATCCTGATAAAATTGAACATGCTGCAGACGGATTCATACGAAATATACGCAAGTTCAAAACACTACAGACGGAAATAGACCGCCTAACTAAACTACTGTAGCATGAAAAAAGCCCTGCTAATGGAAACAGCCCGCATGTTGTACATCGAAAAAGGATACACATACGAGCAGATTGCCGCCGAGTTGGATGTTTCGGAACGCACAGCCCGGGCATGGGGCAAAGAGGGCGGATGGCCCGAAAAAATGCAGACGATCACCGCAGCTCGGGAAAGAATGTCCGAACAGGTACAGGAGACCACTTCCTTGCTAGGGCAGATACTTATCGGGCAACTAACAGAGGGTAAAGAACCAAACTCACGCGTGCTGGATGCTTATGCACGCCTTGCCAGTTCCCTGATAAAAGCACGGGAATATGACAAGGATATAGAGGCAGAACAGACTCCCGATAAGAGCAACGATGCCGATGCGCTTAAACACACAATCGCTATTTTTGAAGACACCTTTAAAGAGAAATTTCCTGGAAAATGATCGACTTTTCAAAATTTGGATTCCTGCCCTATCAGGCACGTTGGCTGGAGGATAATTCGCAGATAAAACTCTGTGAAAAATCCCGCCGTGTAGGTATGACATTCGTGCAGGCATTCGAAGACGTAGTTGATGCAGGAATTTACGGGAAATTTAATGTATGGTTTTCGTCAAATAACGAAACCAACGCAAGAGAATATATCGACTATTGCAAAAAATTTGCAAAAGCCCTTAGCCTTACTATAGAGGTACAGGGCGGAGAACAACTATTAGAAGATGCAGATGCAAATACATTTGTAATCACTTTTCGCAACGGCATGAAAATAACCGGCCTATCCAGTAGCCCTAACCAACTACATGGCAAGGGTGGAAAAATTGTGCTGGATGAATTTGCCCGGCGCGATAATGAGTTTGAGGTGTGGGAGGCCGCATCTCCTGCCGCTCTAGTATGGGGATATCCTATAAGGATCATATCTACTCACAGAGGTAAACAATCTGTATTTTATAGTTTTATAAAAAGGATGGAGCGCGGAGAACTTACGTGGTCACATCATAAAACAACATTTATAGAAGCTGTACGACAGGGTCTTGCGGACAAATCTCTGCGCAAACAATGTACAACAGAAGAGCAGGATGCCTATATTACTAAGATACGCGATTCCGTTGGCGATGCAAGTATATGGGCACAACAGTTCCTTTGCATGCCACAAGACGAAAACGAGACATTTATACCATTTACCCTACTTGAGAGCGTAGGACGTGCGGAGCTAATCTCATTCGAGGAACTTAAAAAGTGTAAAGAACTCTATGGCGGATTGGATATAGGCCGTGTAACAAATTTTTCCCTATTCTGGATAAACGAAAAAATTACATCCGATCTATTTATAACAAGGTATATCCTACCAATTCAGGGAGAGGAATTTCCAAAACAAGATCGTAAACTGTCTCAGATCTTAAAAGAACTGCCGAATCTTCGCCGCATGTGTATAGATAAGACCGGAATAGGTTGGGGCCTTACCGAGTACCTGCAGGAAAAATTTGGCACAGTTCGCATTGAGGGCGTACTCTTTAGCGGACAAAGCAAAGAAATAATGGCATTCCGGCTAAAGAAACAAATGCAGGATATCTCCTTTTTAATACCACCACAAAGAGGTATCTACGACGATTTTCAGCTGGTTAAGCAAAGTACGACAGCATCAGGAAACGTCCGCTTACAAGCAGGTGTGAAAAACGATTCACACGCAGACTATTTCTGGGGTGCAGCACTGGCTCTGGAGGCTTCTAGCGAGGGCGGATACGTTCCTGCTGTTGTACACACGATACAGACAAAACGATCTGAGCGACTGGATAAGATTTTAAGCGGATTTACAAAAGATTGACAATTATGCAGATAAGATTTAGTATAAACGAAATAGAAAAATTGGGACTCACTATAAAACAACTCTCCGATACGGTAAATATTGCGAAAAAAGATGCAAAATTCTTGAAATTCGTAGGACAGCTACTGGTATCACGCGCAAAAACAAACCTAGAAGAGGGTGGTTACAATGGAAAATCTTACAATCTTCTTGCTGTTGGTACGCAAAAACAAAAAAGTAGACAGGGATACTCCTTAAAACCCCTCCAGCGCACGGGATTGTTAAAACGCTCACTCAACAGTACAATAGAGGAAGACGAATTAAAACTGAGAGGACTCGATATAGCCAAGCACCACCAATATGGCGCACCAAAAGCAAATATTCCCCCCCGGCCAATCTATATACAAGACAAAGAGGATATGGACGATGTACGAGATTTCTTAATCAGACGTTTTAAACAACAAATACCAGAGGTAAAATGATACAGACAAATGGCTCAGTAACACTGGAGCAAAAATTAGACAGGGCGATAAAGACACTCCCCAACCCATCTACCGTACTAAAGGCAAAGGGTGCACTTCTGGATATCTTACACAAAGTTGCCCGGCAACCGGATGTATTCCCGCAAATTAGTAGCTACAAAAGTTCTCTAAACGGCTTACAGCCACTTATTACAGCTAAAAACAAGTCTTTGGATACATTCTTTACTGCATATGTACAACAACTGGGATTGCGTAATATAATACAAAATGCTGCCAGCGCACGTGATTACGGCATTGCCGTAATGGAGGTTACAGAATACATTGAATTTGAGGGAAAGACGGTTCCAGCTAAATTGGAATTGTGCCCTCCCGAATATTTCACGTTCGATAGAGAGAGAAATTTATGTTTAAAGACAAAAGAGAAGCCAGACGGCATCGATGTCTTTAAGACATGGCCCGGTAAGTTTATCCTGTTACAAAATAATTCTACACTCACAAACCCGTGGGGAGTTGGATTATTGGATGTAGCCTACTGGATCGCAGTAGGGTTAAATGGAAATTTTGAGTTCCTGATGCAGTTTTGCGAGGATGATGGAAGAGACAAATGGATAGGTAAGTACCCGGATGGTTCTACAGATACCCAGATAGCAGACCTACTAAACACCCTGTTAAACTTAAGAAATAACGGCGTAGCAGCTATGCCAAAAGGTGTAGATATAGAGGCAAAACCTATGACAGGTCGCAGTTCTTCAAATGATCTGTATAAAAATACAGACGAGATGTTGCGCCGTAAAATTGAAAAACTATGGACAGGTACAGACCTTACCATGCAAGTAGATGGAAAAGGAGGGTACAGCAGTTCAGCCAACGGCCTAACAATCCGAGAGGATGCTCTACAAGAGGGAATAACACTTGTAGAACAGGCCGTAACGCAACTATTTAAAATTGTGTGCTACCTGAACAACCTGCCAGAGGTGCCAAAAGTAATATTACAACTACCTAAGAGCCTTAACAAAACTATTGCAGAAACAGATCAAATCTATTTTAACATGGGGTTAAAACCTACAAAAGAACTGTTTATAAAGCGCGGATATTCAGAAGAGGATTTTACCGTGGAAGACAAAACGGTAAAACCTACTGCCGATTTTAGCGATTTTTCAGAGGAAATCAGCCCGCTCTTAGATAGCTTCGAGGCGTACGCTGAGCGGCTAAAAAAAAAGGACGGTTTGTAGACCGTCCCGACAAACTATTTATAGACAGCCTTTCTAAGAAACTTTTTAAAGAACTTTTAACGGCCTATAAAGAGGGATTAAATAGCGTTTTAACGTGGATTAAAAAGAATGGCGGGGACTTCTCCGCCCAGGAGATCGTAACAGGGTTAGAAGCAGGTTCCCCGTCTGCGGTCTCCTTTTTAAAATTC
>JAVWIB010000034.1:0-10810 GCA_036639755.1 Bacteroidales bacterium | reverse complement strand
ACCACCGCCGCCGTCCAAGACGGGCAGATCAGGGCCGGGATGAAAGCGGCACTGGAGGAAAACATCGCCTCCGGGAAGGGACAAAAGGAGTTTACCCGCATGGTAGACGGGATGATGGACTCCGCCGGCTACTCCCGCCTAAAACCCCACCAGATCGAAAATATTTATGTAACCAACACATCCCTGGCGTTCGCCGCAGGACAAATGGCCCAAATGGCCGAGGCATCGGATGAATTTCCGTACTGGCGGTACTCCGCCACCATGGACGGCCACACCCGCCCGGAACACGCCGCCCTACATGGTAAAATCTTCAAGAACGGAGATTTCACGTTTTGGCCCCCTATCTCGTTTCGGTGTCGGTGTTCGGCCATCCCGATGACGGTCCGCCAGGCGGGAAAATACGGAGTAGAGGCCTTTCCGGACAGGAGCGGAAAGCGGGAGCTATTCGATACAATACCGAACAAGGCGTTCGCGGGAGACAAACAGCGTAACTACATGAACTGGCTGGCGAAAGAGTATAAAGACACCGATAAACATACCCGGGCACTGATCGATCAGACGCTCACGGTAATGAAAAAAGAGGTGGTTGCTTCCGAATATGAAGCGTTTAAGGACTTGTTTACCAGCGAGGCTTATAATAACCGTATCTACAAACCTTACTACTCTAAAGAGTTTGCATACGTACGCAAGGCCGGAAAGGAGGCGGGGCTATCAACATCGGCCACCCAAAGGGCTTTCGCATTTACCGATTTTGAGAATAATATAGCCCGGGATATGGCTAGACAGAACTATACCGAAGATTCCTCTCAACAGTACACGCCAAGCCAGCTTAAAACCTTTCAAAATCAACTTCTAAAGGATGTGCGAAAGTTACCACTTCACGAGGGTGTTGTATATCGCAATTTAGATAAAGTACCTGACGGGGTATTAAAACAATGGACTAAAAAAGGAGGGGTGACTGAATGGGATGGATTCTCATCAACAACAACAGACCCAAATATTTACCCAAACCGGGAGGTTAGGTTGAAAATATTTGCTAAAACAGGGCGTAATATCGAAGAGTTTTCGATGTATCCAAATGAAAAAGAAGTCCTGATCCTCCCCGGAACAAGACTTCAAATTACATCAGTAAAAATAACCGAAAAACAAACTCTAATTACCATGAGTGAGTTAAAATAAATCTCTAGCATACATGGCCTTTAGAACCGCTTTACCTTCCTTTTCAGAATACCTTTTAGTATCCCAATAGTTTAGATAATCCTCCTTTGCCGCTAGGTCTAGGAGGACTTCCAGCCGGGCGTTCAAGTCAGGGGACAGAAGCTCTCTTTCAATCTCCCGCCTCCGGAACAAGGTAAAACATTCGCTCCGCTCCGCCCTAGTTAGTAGTTGTATCAATTTCTTTTCCATGTTGTTGTTTTTTTGCGTAAAGGTAAAAATTATTCCGCTTCTGTCATTCCCAGCGGAATAGTCACCCACGCACCAAGTCCGTTTTTCTTCTCCGCCCGTATAAATTGCTTTGTAGGAATAGGCTTATAGGCATCCATAATTATATTCACACCCTCAATAAAATCAGCATTGCCACTCTCCTGTGCCATAGAGCGCAGGGATATTATTTTGCCGAATCTTAGTGTACCCTTTTTGTCCTTAGCCAGGAGCCTCAAACACATATTAACTGCTTGCTTAGCCCTATCCGTATCTCCTAAAGATTCAAGGTATTGTCTGATCTTATCCTCGCCGGCAGCCGCAGTATCATCATAGTTATCGGTGGTCCAATATCCAAGCGTGATGCGCTTGGTACAATCTGCATTAGAAAAAGTCTGACTCATTTGTCCCTGCTTAACTTTGTAAACCGTACTACGCAACTCAATCGCAGCCTGGAATTGCTTATAAACATACATCTTGCAGCGTGCAAGGGATTCACTTTCTGCCTCAAGCCTAGGAAAGCATCCATCTATCAAACCGGTAACAAGGCTCTTATAAGTAACCTTATCATCCTTACTCTTTTGCTTCTCTGCCTCTACTTCACGCAATATCTGTAACCTAATAGAATTACGCTCTTCAACCGAAAGGCTGCTTAAATCAATCGTTTTAGTATCTTCCATAATATTAATGTATTAAATTGTTTGTAAATAAATCTTTTTACCCATTTCAACAGCAATCGTGTACTCTATTCTTGCTCCACGACTCTGCTGCCAGTTTGCAAGCATGTAAACCGAATCACACGCCATAAGATTTTTAATATCTTCCAACATGTGTTCTTCCCATGCTGCCTCAATGGAAAGTCCGTTATCCATGGGATTAACTGCCTCGCATCCGGCTAACTCCAATAGGGCCTGTACACCGCTAAAATTACGCTCTGATTGCTC
The DNA here is from genome assembly GCA_036639755.1 of Bacteroidales bacterium. Lineage (GTDB taxonomy): Bacteria > Bacteroidota > Bacteroidia > Bacteroidales > UBA932 > Egerieousia. Next base: position 8,444 of record JAVWIB010000034.1, on the reverse strand, counting down.
TTTACTTAACCCACTTATAAGTCCACTTATGTATACTTTCTCCTTTGTCATGGCTCGTTAAATATCTATTTTATCAATTGGTAATTCAGGTATATACATCCAGTGAGTTATATATCTGGGACAACTTCCTTGTATGATAAAGGAATTCCCCATTCCCAAGAATGAATGATAAGAAGCTATACCTACTTTATCTATACCTTTGGCTGTTTTGAATTTAACTAAAACAATATCTCCGTTTTTAGGGCGCTCGCTTTCAGGGGTTCGCCATTGGTAGTTTAAAGGTTTTTCAGGCAATTCTCCTATGGCTTTTTCGTAACCCTTCCGATACCAATCCATCCAGAAGTGATCCGGAGTGTGGTATTTCGCCTCCTTGGCTCTATCTTCTTTATAAGCAGTAATGGCTTTGTTTTCTATTGTTTCCATATTATTCAAATTATTGTTTGTTAGTTTCTAAACTGTTGATGTATTCCGTCCATTGATCGGCCATCGCCTCAGCGATACCCATCCAGAATTTCGCCCTATCTTTAGGGTCACGAGTGGCTGAATCTGTAAAATACCTTTTCTTTTTACGCTCGGTATTATCTACTGATAGAGGCTCCGGTTTGGGTAATATATTAGTAGGCTTTAGAGGCGGTAAATTTCTTAACCACAGCCAAGTAGTTTTAATATGTGGCTCCCCGAAGTGATATGGTTGAACTTCCTGGCTATATTTAGCTATTACGGGACTTGCGCAACTCTTTGGATTTTCAAGGGCAATAAAAGGAATTGGGGCCTCCCAAAGCGTAGCAAAGAACTCTAAGGCTTTCAGGCGCTCGAATGATCTGTTAGGCCGATTCCAAGCCCCCATCCCGGCATAGGAAATAAAATTACATGGAGGATGTCCTATAAGTAAGTCCCATCCCTGTTTTAGTAGGGGAGTAACATCCCCTTGGATATGTTTTCCCTCCTGCCGGGTTAGTTCCGATTCGGTCGGGAGTAAGTCGCACGACCAGGCGTCCCACCCCCGCCGGCTAAAAGCATCTCGGACGGTTCCGCTGTATTCACACGCTATTAGTACTCGTTTCATGATTTATAAATTATTGTTTATCTGTGATTTCAATTGTAGCGTATAAACTTTGTCCGGTTATTGAAAAAACATCAATTGACCTTTCGTTAATTTTACGCGGAACGATTTTACAGTCCGATTGAGCTGTACGACTTTTACGGGGAGTTTTATCAAGGATTCCGGAGATAGAGGATAATACCTGATTAACCTCTTCTTCTTCTATTTTTACCCAAGTCGTTTTAGTTTCAGCCACGAATCGTAGTAACCATTCCGGGCGTTTACTCCAGCTTATGTGATATTTTACATTTAGTTTCATATTGCTTATTGTTAATCGGTTATTATCATTTGCAGGTTCAATAGTTTCTCCATTTCGCGGTCACGAGCAGCTTTCGTTTCAAACTTTTTGAGTGTATGCCACTCTTTGGATTCGTTATTTTTACATTTGATTCGGGGGCTGGGTTGATCATCAGCGCGTATTATAGTAAATCCGGCCGCTATTACCTTTAATTGACTTTTTGCATCCATATCTCTATAAATTAGGGTTTAACAGTTTGAAAAATAATGTCGTTACTGATGCAGGTAGCAATGATCTCATCAGATTGTCCGCAAAATTTTCTGTATTTGCGAAATGCGCAGCCTGCGCAGGAAAATTTTACCGCTTTTGCGGCGATGTATTGAGCATCCCCAATTGTGATTTGCTCACCTATTTGTATCTCTTTTTCCATGTTAGTATGGTTTATCGGTGTTAGTTATTGTACTGTTTTCACTATTTTCTCCAAATGATTCAGGAGAAAATAGTGGTATTTGCAATAGATCAAATTTAACCTGCTTATCATCTTTGCGCATCTGCGCAAGTACTTTGTATACCCGGCTGAGGCTTACACCCAGCTTAAATGCAACCGTCTTACTATCGTAACCATTTGCCTTTAATGCTTTTTCTATCTCCTGCGTATCCGGTCTGGGAATGTAGATATACATACCGCCCATTTTTGTCATTAGCTCGAGTGTCTTATCGTATCCGATTGCCTCCTCTACAAGTTTCATATCAGTGCTAAGCATTGTATTTCTTATTATGTTTAATGTTAAAACTATACGGTACATCCTTGGTATGCACGTTCACGCTCTTACTCCCGTCTGCGGCAGTATTTACGCTTACCTTCACTTCACTCTGCCTCTGTTTCATTTTCAATACTGCGGCAATCACTCCGTGCGCCTGTCTTTTAGTCAGTTGCTCCAACCGCTCTACATTAAAACGATTCTGCAGAAAACTCTTAAGGTGTTTATCTCCCTCTTCGCACGCAGAGATATCTATGTCTATCCAGAGTGATTTTATGTACCTCATTTGTTTTATAGAGATCATATAATCTGCTGTAATTTCATTATCGACGTTACCCAGCAGAGCAATTGCCCCGTCTGCCTCAATCATAGTCAATAATTTAGAGGTTGTTACACCATAATTACTCCGTAGGAATCCCCTGTACAAGTCATCCGAGAGACCTAACCTGTGCACGATGGCATGTATCTGTTTAACCTGTGCATTGGTGATCATTATTTTTTTAACGTTCCGTCCCATAATTTATCATTTTGTAAATTGTCGCCCTAATGCTTTTCTTACAGCTAAAATCATATCGGTAAAACGGGGTGTATCGCCTATCTGAATACTATTCACCTCTGCAACCCGAATGCTTTCTTGCACAATCATGCGCAAATCTCTTCCAATACCACCGCAGGCATTAAACCATACCTGCACAGGTACATTACAACAATCCGGGAGTATAGTAGTCACAAGTTTCGCTACATCACTCTCTTTTAATAAATCTGTAATAACCGGAATAGATGTTCTATTATAGATATAAGCATAATCAGCCTGCCTAGTTCTTAAACGGTTGTAAAAAATAGGCAATCCGGCAAGAATAAGTCCACATCCTGTACAATCGTTAATGCTTCTAAGAGTGTCCAACGCTTCAATAGATAGATGTTCAACCTCATCAATCATAATCAGACGACCGGAGCCTCTTAAACCCCTTACAAGAGATTCAAACTTATCATCACAACTGCCCTTTGCCTCTATCTTAGCTGCATCACACAACTTACTCAAAAACCTACTCTTACGAATACCGGCATAAACCGCTACGTAAATAGAACCCATCCTAAACTCTTCAATGTGTTTTAATGCACGCGTCTTACCTACTCCGGACTCTCCGATAACAACACGTATCTCTCCCCTTAGATCAGCCATTTCAACACCCTCCGAAATACGCTTATAGATGGTTGTTTCAACAAAATCAAAGTCCTTTTTTATCAAACTTATCTCCTGTGCCCTACGCTGATCACGTTCTAAGTACTGCTGTACAAGTTCGGTCATTTTTTCATTAACTCCATTGTCCTTTCCGTTAAGCCCATCACATAACGCAGCACCGGAGATATTCAATTCTGTAGATATCGCCTCTAGCGCTATCCCGGCTACCTTTTTGTGCGCCTGTAGTTTTTCTTGTAAATTATTCATATATGCAGGTATTAAAAATTAATCTTGTGACCATAACGCTACAACCGGAGTAGTCTCCTCTATCGGTGCAGCAGGTAATTGGCATTGTCCCGTAGGTGGTAAAATATCCGCAGCAGTCTCACATGCCTCAAAAATATCACTAAGCATAAGAGAACTGTTTGTAGTATGTCCAAACGCCGCTTTTTTTAGTGCTTTTTCCATGCTTGAAAGTTTTGTATTTGCCAGCTTGCACTTCTTGCGATCAGCATCAGAACCCAACACAGAAACCGGATGAATATCCGAACCAAAGAATTTCCGAGCCTCACATAAAAACTCCCCGTTTTCTTCAAAAACAAGTACCCTATCCCTATCAAGCAGACTGTATTTTACAATATATTCCGTATCAACACCCTTTTTCTCTATGTTCGCAAACTTCGTATTATAGTAACTTATGTTATTTATTCTAAAACCATTACGCCCCAGTTTAAGTGTCTTACTATGCATAAGCATGTAATCCATCTTTTCCACAGGAATGGCCCTGCCTGTAAAATCTATCTGCACTGCCTGTTCCAACGCCGCAGCGTTTGGAGTTGCACCGTTCAGGTACTTGCCCTCACTTACCGTATCGTTGTACTGATCTATTGCATATTGCATTATGAGATAAGCTCCATAAACAGTAGGTATCCCGTTCTTCTCTATCGCCTTTTCTCGATAAAGCCTATGTACTATTTCGTTACGTTGTAAAGAAGCCGGCTTATTCGCTATACTGTTACCTATGTAAGTACAAACCAACTGCTCAAACTCATCCAGCCCCTGCCATGCCCGCTCAATAGTCTTCGTGCGGGCATTGTATGGTTTTGCATACAGCACATGCTCCAGTCCGTATTGTTTAAGGCGGGCAAACAAACCACTCGTTTGCTCCTCCAAATTTATCCCCTGCGAAAACAAATCAATTAAACGCTGCTTGGCAGGTTTTTTACCATTAAGCATAATATTATTAAAGGCCCTGCCATTATCCATATAGAGAACACGGGGCAGGATAGCACCATTAGTTCCCAAAAGATAACCGGTGTTAAGGCATGCATTACGTAAAGCAGATAGAACACTTAATGTGTTTTCCGTTACCATTATCTCAAAACCCATTATCCGGTTTGTCTTGGCATCCAACCATGCAATCATAGTTGGGCGACAAGGACGGCCGGTAATAGGGTGGATAACCTGAAAATTTAACACTTTCCCATCTGCATACCAACAGTCCATAAACTGTATGTCGTCCGGATTACGCTCTATATATGGCATCTGAGTATCCTTTGCTGCTTTCATCCCCTCACGCCTTACACGTGCTATTGCGGAGTTTTTACGCTCCCACTCGCGGAGAAACCGCTGGGCAGTTACCTCACTAACCATTTCATCACCATAATTACGTATTTTAAATATTTTACAGGCAGTTCTGTATGCCTGTGAATATTTAGGCATGCTATCCTTGCAATAACAATCAATAAGCAACGCCGTCTGATCAGGAGTAAGCTGCCTGCCGGTACGCTCTGCACGAGCCGGAGCAAGAACATCCATAATATCGCCCCCATCCCGCAAATCCTTATTCCATCTTTCAATAGTAGGATAACTTACCTTGCCAACAGCAGAAGCCGAATTTTGGCAAACAAGCCCCTCATTAAGCAATGCAACAAATTCGTTCTTTGCTGCCGTGATACCCATATCTTGTCCGTTCTGATCTGCGTACTGCCGGAAACTCTTTACAATGTTGTACTTGGCAGTACATACAGACAGTTCCTCCGCCGTCAGTTCATTAAAAGGTACCGTACGCCATTTACGAGGCGTATCCGTTACAGGAATAAGACCTAACAAAACACGCGGATCACCAATGGCGGAGACGATTTTAGATTTGTAGCGTTCAGGTAGGGTATCGTAGATAATCTCAACAAAACGTCCACGACCGCCACGAACGGTGGTTTTGATAGTGCCTCGATGTTGAGCGGACTTATACGTATTTATTTTCCACACCATCGGCACTACTTCTGCAACCGCTATTAACACTCTATTTTGTTCGTCTATACGCATTGTTACTATTACTTTTGTTCCCGCCGGGGGCTCGAACCCCGGATGCCTGCCAGTTCGGGAAAATGTTTAACTTTGTAATTATTCACTATTAAAAATTAAACGTTATGAAACTTATTACACCTGAGTATAAGGACGATATTCTTAATCGGCTTTTCAACCATGCCGAAGCATTTTATATTCTTTTTTGTGATGACGAGCCTCGTGTTATTCCAGAGGTTAGCGACTTCGATCTTATAAAAATGCTTAACCACTTTGAGGAAAAGGGATTGATTAAGCAGCAGAGAGACCTCGGAGGCGTTGAAGTGGAATTTACCGTTAATGCACATGATTTTATACGATTAGGAGGATTTAAGGCTCAAGATGAATTATTAAAGGCTAATATTGAAAAACTTGGACTTGAGATTGACACACTTTGCAAAGACCTTGCGCCTGACCAGCTGGATAAAGCCACTAAAATCGCAACTATTGGAAGTGCAATTCTTTCGGCTCTCTCTCTTATTAAGTAGTGGCGTTAGCCATCCTTCAAAACTAGCCATTTGAGGGCACAATTCATTAAAAGCTTTGAGTGAACAAGCGATGTTAAATATACTCTTGTTATCAACGGTGATATGCCTAGTTATTATTACGTTTCCTGATTCCTTAACAGTAGTAGTGGCTGTTATTTTAATCTCGTGTTTATAGGTTTTCATGGTATAACTATTTAATAGTATCAAAATTCACTTTCTGTATAACCCACACCGAGTAGGCAAAATTTACAGCAAGCAGAACAATCCAGAATGCCGAAGAATTATCTATATCCAAGCCTATAAAAAGGCAAAAGGATAGCGCAAAATATATTGCACGTATCCTGTCTTTAATTGTTAACTGTTTCATAATTATTAGTTTTACGGGACATTATTAACTCTTCATAGGCTTTTAAAATGGGCTCTGAAACGCCTTTCCCTTTAAGTACATAGCATACCCAAACATCTGTTATCTTAAGTTTGTGAGCAATAAATCTATTATCGCCTCGTTTTCTGTTGCTTATTATATAAGCTAGTCTATCTGTTGTATCCATATTGTTGTTTGTTAATTTTTCATACCTTTGCTTAAACTTTCAGCAAAGATTGCAAGAAAAGTTGAAATATACAATAAAATATGAATGAAATTACAGAAATATCTGATAGGATAAAAAATATCATTGATTACAAGCATGTTACAATAAATGCTTTTGCTAGAATATTAGGATATAATCGCTCTCAGGTAATATATGATATATTAAATAAGAAATCCAAGCCTGGGTTTGATTTTTTTAACAAACTACTTACTTCAGATATTTCTGAAAACATTTCAATCAATTGGCTTATAACAGGAGAAGGTAACATGCTTGTTACAAAAAGTGAGCAAAATGAGGGGTTGAATGATAATTTTTTAAATGAAAATGCACACCCAAAATGCACACCCAAAATGCACACCCAAAACAATAATTTGCACACCCAAAATGCACACCCAGACAAAAAAATAGATTTTTCAGACCCTAAATTTAATATGGATTTTTCAGAGGATGAGGCAGACTCAATCCCAAGGGTTCAAGAGTATCGGAGAGCCTCCAATTTAGTGGCTGGTGAATATCATGCTTTAGAGACAGATGCCTCCCATGGCATTCCACTTATACCTACCATTGCATTTGCAGGTCCCGGAGCAGTTGCTTTTGAGGATATTCAAATAGAGGAGTATTATGTCATACCAGAGCTACAACACGCAGAATTTATGCTCCGAATTACCGGAAATAGTATGTATCCAAAATACAGTAGTGGCGATGTTATTGCTTGTATTAAAGTACTGGATATTAAATACTTTCAATGGAATAAGGTGTATGCAATTTATACAAAATCTCAAGGAATAATGGTTAAACGTGTCCATGAAAGTATTAATAAAGACACGATCAAGCTCGTATCCGAGAATCCCGATTATAAACCGTTTGAAATACCAAGAGAAGATATTGTTGCAGTAGCTCGTGTAATCGGCTCCGTTGTTCTAGAATAGGGGTTTTAAGGGCCTTTTAAGCATATTTCAATACATCTTTAAGCCCCGTTAAAATAGCGTTAAAATTGGCATAAATAAAAAGCCTCTATTTTTAAGGCTCACGTATCTTTTTAAAATCATGCATTCTATTTTAAGGCTGTATATCAATCATTTGAACGTTATTTTGAAAATAGCCGGAAGTTTTTAACGTATAACCGGAAGAAAACCGGAAGTCTTTGGCAAGAAACCGGAAGTTTTCGGCAATTCTCAATCAAGCATTTTGTACAGGATTAATATTGTAACTACCTCATTCTTTTTACATTAATCTTACTTATACCCCTATATCTGCTATTCTCATTCTTCCGGTTGCTTTACAGCGGTTATTCGATCTGATCAACACCATTTACCACCACGAACACCTGTGGCAGCAAGAGAATCTCGAAAGGGAGAAAGCCGGGCACCCGCTCTTAACTCCCCAACAGATAACTCTGATCCGAAAACGGGATGAATATCCGCTGATGAAGCAACTCTACCGGCTCCTGCAACAATATGTCCAAGACAAAACTATCTTGCCCAAGAGTAATCTGGGCAAAGCTGTAGCCTATGCCCTGAACGAAGCTCCCGGTATATTGCACTGTCTCAAAAGCGGAGAATACCATCTGGATAACAATGCCATCGAGAGACAATTCAAAGACTTAATCATAGGCAGAAAAAACTATCTCTTTTGCGAAGGGCATTCCTCCGCAGAAAGGACTGCATCCATCTATTCGCTCATAGGATGCTGCAAACTCAACAACGTAGATCCACTCCAATACCTGACCGACGTATTGG
>JAVWIB010000033.1:0-23706 GCA_036639755.1 Bacteroidales bacterium | reverse complement strand
AAAGCTATGGAAGATTTAGGGGAGGAAAAAGATGTAATTTATCGGGGGCTTACGAGCAAACAGTTGCACTGTAAATGGCACTGTAAAAATGATTAAAGAAAACCCGAAAATTACCTTAGATGAGTTGGCGGAAGCTATTGGCAAATCGAGAAGAACAGTTGCTCGTCAGATAAAACAACTACAAGAGGATGGGGTTATCAGACGTGTCGGTTCGGATAAAACAGGCTATTGGGAGGTGATTAGCTAGGATGAATTATTTTGCACCATAGTTGGCAGGAATCGAAAAAAACACCTCAAGTTTGACACTTAAATGCTTCTAAAGTGGATGTAATGAATTGATATTCATTTTTATAGAGCTGTAAAAAATGGTGATTTTATAGTATATAAAAGCCTTTTTCTTGATGTTATAATCCCTTCTCCCCTCTTTTTATTTGATGTCTTTTACACAACGAACTACTCCGGTATAATCCTCATTAGTACCAAATAAGGTCATGTTAGCTCCATTTGGTGAAATATCGAATGTGTGTCTTGTAGCGTTTAAAGAGAATTTTGTGCGGCAGAAATAGTAATTATTATTACCTCCATTCCAAACGGTGCTACCATTGCCTATTCTTGAATACATGAGCGAGAGTTCTCGTTGGTTGGGTACTCTATAACCATCCGGGCATACTTTAGTCCCTGCTTTTATATCAGCATCTAATGCTGACCACCTACCTGCGGTTGTAAATGTTCTTAGAATATCAAATTCCGTCCAAGGTAAGTTATCCGGCTGACGTTCGTGATGCTCTTGTAAATCTGCTAGTTGGGTATAATTTCTTATCGATTTCTTATTCATCTTCTTTAGTGAGATACGGCCCATCACGGCATTGCCTGCTGCATTGGGGGTATATGTAGCAAAATCTTTGGGTTGGGTGGCATCGTTGTCTGCCATTCCCAAGTTTCTGACACATCTATAATAATAGGGTTCTCTTCCTGCATTATTAGCACCTACACTTGAGCCTTCGGAAGACCAAAGAACCCATGGAGTGTTGTCTTTGTCCATGCTACTGCTTATATATATTCTTTCGGCGTAGGTATTGATGCCGGTATTTGTTCCCTCGTGTAGTCTGGATTTCAAATCCAACGATTTTTCTCCCAACCAAATGTCGGTTAGCTGATTGAGGCTTGCCAAATACCATTGCACTTCATCGGAATCTATTTTCTTATCTCCGTTGCCATCCCTGTTTTTTTTCAAGCAGGTATATCTAACTTTAGCGTAAGTGGGTTGAAACTCTCCTGTTGATTCGGTAATGCATGTCCTCCAAGAGTTGGCAGTATTAACTACATTGCTCCAAAGTGCCAAGGTGTTGTTTCTTCCATTCGAAAGATCGGTAGCACCGGCAGAGGGCATGTTATTATTATTACTTTCGGAGTATGTTTTTGTATCTTGTATCATTTCGCAACCCCAAGCAGTTTCGTTTGGATCGGCCGAATCATCATAATCCACGCTATATATTGTTTGGATGGATGCTTGCCTGAACGAGTACATTGCTTCTAAATTCATGCTTGCGCCATCTTGACTGTAATTAGTTTTGGTTAAAATGTTTAATATTCGTTCGGGCTGGTTAACAAACTGCTTCCACAATTCGGTGGACGCAGTACCGTTGAGGGGATTCGTTTTGTAATAGTTCTCATTAACGAATATGGTAAACCTAATTTCGTTATTCCTATCAAAGAGAGTATTGGTATTGCCCTCTTTAAGTCTTTTCCCGTTCTCTTTTAAAATGGTGACCAATTGATCGGCATCCAATAAAGTAGTTGGGTTTGCCATATACCAATCGAGCGTGATTGGAGTTGCCAAAGCGTATATATTTGTGTTGCCGGGATAAAAAACCAAGTCTGTGCTATATACTCCCCCGGCAGGTTTAGTACTTAGCTCAAATAATATCCACTTATAATCTTTGGGTTGCTCGCTTGCTCCTCCTTTACTGAATGCTGTTTGCACGTACCACGTCAAACTATTGTTCATGATTGTACTTGGGAAAGCTACGGACACAGATTCGTAATGAGCATCGAAAGTATGAAATTCGGAGGCAAGCGTTACGGTGCCTTCTGCTCCCGGTTGAACCTCTTTATGATCTGTTACTTCAGTTGAAATGCTGCTGATGGAGTTGATAGTTACCGTATAAGTATAGAACGTGTTACGGAGCGTATTGTAATCGTTAGGGTTAGCATCTGCATAACCTAAATGGATGGTATATATTACGTCTGCCGACACGGTGGAAGTACCGTTCATATATTGTACATGACCTCTTAGCTGCACATAAGTGGCGTTATTGTTGGCGTAAGTATAGCTCCCGTTAACAACAATTTGCCCCGGCTTTTGTGAATTGGTAGGAATGCTGATTTTTTCTTGCAACTCCCTGTAGGCATATCTTTCAGCAGGAGTTAAATTGCCACCGGAAGTATTAGTTACCGGAATCTGTTGTTTTGGCGTATTTTTATTCTCGAGCACATAGAACGCAAAGGTTTTTCCTGCGTCCGCTCCTTCACCCTCAAAGTTAGCCCAAGCGGTATTGAAATAATCGGTTTCTTTGGTAAACTTGTCGCTTGTGGAAGTGAAGAGGCTGGCATTCTTAGGTGCTTTTATCACTCGCCAATCTCTAGGGGTAAAGGTTACACCCGCTTTTGTTGCAATGTTGAACTGTATTTTGGAGTCTAGTTTCTTTAGCTTGATTGTACCTAAAACTGTTGATGTATTAGTAGTAGTAGGGATGGTAACATTGCTGATTGCTCCGTTCGGATCTTTTACGAATCCGCTCATCACAAAGCTGGTTCCTCGTGCGGTTATCTCTTGTAGTAAGTGAGTGTTTAAGGCACTTAAGTCTGCTTCGTTAGTTACCTTTTCTAGGTCGGCTTTGGTTAAGTCCATCATTCCCAAGCCAAGGTTTGCGATGGCATAAATGTGTCTATCGTTTCCACTCGTGGTTTCGAGCGTAATACTTCCGGTAGCTCCGGCTATTGTGATATCTTTCTTTTCGAAATATTTGGAAGAAATAATATCCCCATCCTTAAAGATGAAGATAAAGAGGTTGTTGATATCTTTTTCTACTTTGTCGGGAGAAGTTGCCCGGCTAAGCACAGTATTGTCCGATGCGTTTATCGTAAGCGTGCATTGCGTGGGTTTGCCTTCGACCACTCTTTTGCTTTCTTTATTGAGAAGATCGGAACAAGCAGTAGTGAGCAAGAGACTACATACTGCAATAATCCAACTTATATTTATTTTGTGCATAGCGTGTGTTTAATTGTTATTCAAAAGGAGGAATCGCAATTGCTCTAGTTGTCCAATCCTCCACGGTACAATCTAATTTAATGCTTACCGTAGTGGGAGCAGCGGCACCGATGCTAAGCGTTACTTTATACTTCTTAGCCATTTGCAAATTGGCGATAGCCGGGTTTAACTCCTTAGTTACTGTTTTGGTTTGTATCACTCCCGCATTATTGTAGCTTATCTTTGCAACCAAAGTAACGGCGGCTATGGGCACGGCTTGCGGTAAGGGCATCACTAAATCGGTAGATGAAATTACCACTGCGGTAGCTGTTAGCTCCGTATCTGTTAATTGCCCTTTTGCAATGGATAAGGCATAGTTGCTTGCGGGTGACGCAACATCGGGAACCCAACTGCCTGTGCCGGTGGTTGGATAAGAATAAGTTGCTTTCGTCTTTAATCCTTTGATCGTGATTTCTTGAATCTTCACTATATTGGTAAGGGATACATCTTTCGATGCGCTAAACTCGATGCTCGATAAGATATGCTTAAACGTGATTGGTAGCGAGGTGGTTCTAGGAGCTTGGTCGTATAAAGGGGCAGCAGCCAACAAGTCTAGTTGAGAAGCTACGTCCTGTGGAGTAGTATAAGTAAGAGTAGGCGCACCTGTTTGTGTGGACGGTGAAAACGTAATTGCCGTGTCGTCGTTACGGAAAGGTGCGTAAGCAAAGAAACTAAGACTGCCCGTAGTAGGCCAATATTGTGCAGGCGTACATTCCCATGTAGTACCGTTTTTGGCAACCTTTTGATTATACATATAGTTGGGAGCAGGCTTTGTGGCTGCATACGTTCCCGAAGCAAGATAAGCGGCAAACACCCCAAAATGCGGAATATTGCCGTTTGTTAGCTCCGTAGCTTTAGTGGTGACTTGCTGCACGTCCACAAAATCATCTTCTTGCGCCACCGCAAATTGAATAGCCTTTTTGTTCAATTGCGGTGAGCAATCAATAGGGTCTTCGCGGCTGCAAGAAGCAACTAGCGTTCCCATAAATAATAATCCAACGAATATGTATGCTGCGTTTTGCATCTTTTCTTTGTTTTGTAGTACCTATGAGGGGTTGAATGTCCCCTCATAGATGATAGAAATATTAATTAAGAGGAATGGTTGAACCGGTTCCCTCTGTCCAAGGTTCAACAGTAGGAGTAAAGGTGATTGGTTTTAAGATAGGTTTTCCTTCAATATCAAATCCACCACCAAAGCTTAGTGCGTAAGTAATCTTCTCACTCATAGCCCATCCAAAACCTCCGAAAGGAACATAAGTTGGTTCATAAGCGGTACCAGTACCAAGGATATAAGCATCCGCATTAATATCAAATATCTTGCAATTTATTTTGAGATAAGTATTTTTAGCACCGCTGTCATTGTTTTTGATGGTAGCAACATTAGGATTCCAAGCAGTAAGTGTTTGTGGCATTAGCATTAAGGAAGTGCCAATAACAGCTGGAGTTGTAGTACTTGTATTACTTGTGATATCTGTTACTTCAGTTGAAGTAAGTTGATAGGTTCCTTTATCGGTAGCAGAAGGAGCCCATGATGCAACCGGTGTTGCAGCTGAAGTAAGGCTAAATGTACCCTTAGACATCACATTATGTATCTCTATACCATTGGCCGCAATATCTACTCTTAAGTTTCCTGTAGCAGCAACAGTGAACAAGATTTGAGTTAAAGCATGATTAAACGGTAAGGCAACTGATGAGCCACTGATTGCAGTTAAATTGCTAGCATACATAAAGTCTTCTTGATCTGCAAAAGTTGTGGGTACCGTGTAATTCGTAAACGTCATACCGGCAGTGCTGTAAGTAGGTCCTGCTGTTCTTTTTGTGTTGTCAAATGGAGCATACGCATAGAATTTAAGAGCTCCGGAAGCAGGCCAATAGCGAGTGTCCTTAGTATCTGTATAGTCCCATTTGTCTAGTTTCCAACTAATCGATGCACCTGCATCTGCTTTACCCATATAAGGAGTAGTTGCTACGCCTAAGAATGCGGCAACACCAAATCCTCCCGCATGTAATCCTGCTTCGGCTGTTACCGGTGTACCTTTTGTTTTACCTGTATAGGTTGAAAAGCCTATCACATTGCTCTCTCCGTTAATCTCAGAATTTAAGACTTCGTTTTGCGAACAGCCTGCCATAATCATAGCCAGCGTTGCCAGTCCCATTAAATAATTTTTTTTCATAACTCTTCTTGTTTTTGATTTCATTCGTATATCACATTGGTATATCCACTTCTACATCTTGCCATTCGCCCACATCAGGATTAAATGCCCCTTCGCCTTCCCCACCAATTACTTCGGGTAGTTCTAACTCTAACTTAATGTATAAAATAGTTTGTAGTTCTACTTCCGTCACTTGAATTTTGTCTGTGATATCCACCAAAATAGGATATGGGTCTCCATTTATCAAGGTAAAGAGCATATCGAGATAATATCTTTCGTGAGCATCTCCTGTAGGTCGCAATCCGAAAGTAGATAGATTGTTGGTGATGGTTGCGTTGTGCGTGCTGCCCTCGTCGAACTTACGATTGTTGAGTACAAACTCGTACGTTATTGGTTTGGTAGACTGAATGCCCGTACCCACAAAAACCGAAGCCGACATATTGCGGAGATAAGTGCGTGGTGCGCCTTTGGCATAACAAAGTCCTTTCACGTGCACCCTAATCCTCATGAGCGAGGTTACCCGTTTAGGAGTAGCCTCCACTTCTTTACTTATCTGCGTGTTGCCACTCAAGGGCTTGTCGTAGGAGTATTGTATCATTTGCGATGTCACTTCCAAATTGTTGATTCGGGCAGTAGCCAATGTGTCGGGCTCATGCACAAACATTTCATTTTGGAACTTACTCGCTCTATTCTTATTTACCTCCTTTTCGGTAGCATAAGCCTCAAAGGTGTTGATGTTTTCGATGCCGCGGAAGCCCACTTGCCGGTATTCGTCCGGTGTATCGTTAAACACAACCAAATCATAGTTGCCTTCGGGCAAAAGAATAGTGCCGTCGTTGGGGTTACTCATTGGAGGAAACACCTCAAACAACGAGCCGTCTTTATTGTACGCCACCACGGTGGCACCGTTGGGCGTTAGTTGCGACTTGCTCCAATCTATCTTTACCCTAATCACCGCACGGTTGTTCGTGCCATAATATAAATGGTCTCTTTGGCAAGCAGCCATTAACAAAAGCAGCATTGCAACAGATAATAGTTGTTTCAAGTATCTCATCTTTTGCCTCCTTTCTTACATTTGGCATTGATGAGCCACACGAACGAAACTTTTGCTTTAGTAGGACCAAACCATCTGTTACGGCTGGTAGCCCAAGGATACTTCCATACCTTTATGTCTCCAAATTCTGTATTTCGGGTTAGTTCGTACTCCTTATAATTAGTTTGCATATAACCCAAGCCCAAAGAATATTCCATTCTCAAGTGCTTTGTTATTTTGTGAGCATAACCTGCGCTTAAGCCCGCAGCGATAAAAAACTCTCCTTGTATTCCTTTCTTGTTGAACGGCTGCAAATCGAACATTCCGCCACCGGCATATACTCCTGCGTTCCATCCGGTGAGCACTTCCCTGTTTGCTCTGTTACCAAACCAATATTTACCTTCAACGTTACCCGTTAGCAGTTGCATGGTTAAGCTACTCGATTTGCTCTTCCACCACGGAAACACAATTTCGATTGCCACGCTCCAACGCTTCTTAATTGGAACTTCGAGCTCAACATTTAGTGCCGTAACGGCATCGTAAAGTAAATTAGTCTTTAAAGCAAGTAGTGGACGGTGATACGCCTCTTTATCTGCGCTATTTGAAATTACAGGCTGGTCGGGGGAGGGATTGTCTTGCTCTATCGAAATGGTATCGGGATTGATAATAGGAGGAATCGTTGCTTTGGGAATGGGAGCTGCCACGGGAACCTTAACTACGGTATGCACCACAATAACGCAAGCATTTCTAAGTTCCGGGAAAAAGGTGTCGGACATATACTTCCAAGCTCGTCCGTATTTTAAGTTCATTAATTGTTTTTTGCGACTGTCTATTAATCTCAAGTTTTTGTCGTAAATAAATTCGGGAGTGTTGTCGAGGATAGAGAGCACTTCGTTACGGTACAACATGTTGGAAGCGAATACCATTTGGCGAAGCTTATCGTAGCCAATAATACAACTATCTTTTTGGATGTTGATGCCCAACAAAGGTACCCGGTTGCGTATATAATTTTCTGTTGAGGTGACTCGTTCTTTTGCCAAACGCTTATTGAATGCGTACGAACCGGTAGGAGATGTTGACGAAGTAAACTCAATGCCCGATATCACAATGTTGGAGTCTGCCAATAATTCCTCAAGAGTTGTTATTAAGCCGTGAAGTCTTTCTTGATTATCGTTGTACAACGGTTCAATAATCCCACACCCATCCCTGAAAAGTATTTTTGAAAAATGCTTTGATGATTGAGCAATGGCCGATGTTGTAAGAAAGCAGCCTGCCAGTAATGTAATAACCGTATTTCTAGTTCTAGAAAAAGACATTAAACGATGTTTCTTGACATTGCAATATTAGGTAAAAAAATTGACAATAGCAAGCTCTTCAGTAATAAAGAGATTAATTTGATTGAAGAGTCATTGGAAGGACGTTCTGCATTTGAGTTTAAATGGGGGGCTTACAACCATACCATAGTAACTCATCTAAAGGCCTATTCTGCTTGTGGCTGAAGGTGGTTGATCGGATGGCTACTCAACAATTTCTATTTAGGAGCATTCCGTCCCCCTAAAAAAATAAAATGATCCAAAACAGACTCTCTATACTCCCTGCCAATCCGTAACAACTTGTTATCAATCTGAAAGCAATTCCCTATCAGTTTTTTTATATATCTCAAATTTACAATATGAAAGCGGCTAATACGTATAAAGATTGCCGATGGTAATGCCTTTTGTGCCGTAGCCAGTGGAAATGAAATAATTTGTTTTCGCTTATCGCTCAGATAAAGAATGCAATAACTTCCATCTGCCTCTAGCCACATAATTTCATCAAATTCCAGATGCAGATACTCATTCTGTTGTAAGATAAATAAGTGCCGTTCCTTTAAAGCATCATTTAAATTGTTTGTGCTCATTCTGCTATCCTCAACAAACATTTCTGTCTTTTGTAAAATTTTCTGATTGTTCATGGTTTTTGTAGTTGTGTATTTAGAGCATGAATCTATTACCTTTCGGATATTCGGTTCACAGCTGTTTTCCCAACCGCATTTATTTTTTGCAAAAACACTTATTTTTGTTTTCAATCTATGTTTTTGTACTTTTACCGAATAATTAAAAAAGTGCAAGATGATTGAAAGAATTATTTTTCCGGACGCTACCTTTAGGGCGGAACTTCAAAAAATGGGATTTACCCTTACTCAAGATGGAAAAGACATTGATACGGGGAATCCCGATAACCAATATATATTTGGGAAAACCCTGGAATTAGATTTGTCGGGGACCGAAATAACCTCTCTTGTAGGCATCTCCAGATTTGAAAAACTGCGCCACCTGAATTGCTCCAACAACAAACTGGCAGCACTCGATCTCACTTTCTGTTTTGGACTTGAACGCTTGGACTGCTCCAATAACCAGCTACGATCTCTTAATGTAATCCATTGTACCGATCTCAGTTATCTTGATTGTTCCAACAATAAACTAAATATGTTGGATGTGCATAAACTCACTTACCTGAATACGCTAAAATGCAACGGCAACAACTTGTTTGAATTAATCTTGAGTAATTGTAACAGCCTAAGCACACTCCATTGTTTTAACAATAAACTTACCGCACTGGATGTTACTCCAATCCGTTTGGATAAAGAGAGTCTGTTGCTGTGCGGCAACCAAAAAGGCAAAGAAAAATTCATTCTTACGCTAAACCTTAGTCAAAAAGAAAACTGGACCACCAACTCCTCCCAAGACCCTCTTAATGCAGACATCTTATTGCGCTAGATAATCTAGCGTATCTTTATCTCCGGGATGGGTTTTTGCAGCGTTGGATTGAGCGGTTTTACTACCTCTATGTTATAATCGGAGGTAATAATATGTTTACCATATGTCGGTTCATCTAACTTTTATGTAAAACTTTCCATATTTTGCCTATCTTTATAGCCAAAATATCCATTATTATATGAAAGGAATTGTATTGGCCGGAGGCTCCGGAACAAGGTTATACCCTATTACAAAAGGGGTTAGCAAGCAACTTCTCCCTATTTTTGATAAACCAATGGTCTATTATCCTATTTCGGTGCTTATGCTGGCCGGCATAAGAGAAATTCTTATTATTTCAACTCCCGATGATATTTCTGCGTTCCGGCGTCTGCTGGGAGACGGAGGCGATTACGGTGTAAAATTGCAGTATGCCGTTCAGCCAAGTCCCGACGGGCTGGCGCAGGCATTTATCATTGGCAAAGAGTTTATCGGGGAAGATAGTGTGTGCCTTGTATTGGGCGATAATATTTTCTATGGCAGCGGATTTACCGGTATGCTTAAGGATGCAGTAAAGCAGGCTGAGAATGAGAAGCTTGCAACGGTGTTCGGATATTGGGTAAGTGATCCGCAGCGTTATGGGGTTGCCGAATTTGATGCTTGCGGCAAGGTGCTGAGCATAGAGGAGAAACCGGCAAATCCAAAGAGCAATTATGCGGTGGTGGGGCTGTATTTTTATCCTAATAGTGTAGTGGATATTGCTGCACATATTAAACCGTCTGCGCGGGGAGAGCTAGAGATAACTACTGTAAATGAGGAGTATAGAAAAAGGGAGCTTCTTAGAGTGAAATTGTTGGGGCGTGGTTTTGCGTGGCTGGATACAGGAACACACGATTCGTTAAGCGAGGCCTCTACGTTTGTGGAAGTTATTGAAAAAAGGCAGGGGCTCAAAATTGCTTGTCTGGAGGAGATTGCCTATAACCGGGGATGGATTACCAAAGAAGATATAACCAGGCTGGCTGCTCCAATGGCTAAAAATCAGTACGGACAACATCTTTTAAATCTTATAAAATAAACCAACATGAATGTTATTAAAACAGAGATAGAAGGGGCGATTATTATAGAACCAAAGGTATTTGGAGATTCCAGAGGGTATTTCTTTGAGAGTTTTTCACAAAAAGATTTCTGCGAGCAGGTTCTATCCGGCAAATATCCGTGCGATATGCCGGAATTTGTGCAGGATAACGAGAGCATGAGCCGTTATGGCGTTGTAAGGGGACTGCATTACCAGAAGCCCCCTTTTACTCAGGGGAAATTGCTACGGGTAGTCTTGGGAACCGTGCTGGATGTGGCGGTGGATTTACGGGCGGATTCTCCTACGTTTGGAAAACATGTATCGGTGGAGCTAAGTGGAGAAAATAAAAGACAGTTTTATATTCCTGCAGGTTTTGCTCATGGGTTCAGCGTATTGAGCAAAGAGGTGATTTTCCAATATAAATGCACCGAGTTTTACGATCAGGCCAGTGAGGGAGGTCTTGCATGGGATGATCCAATGCTAAATATAGACTGGAAAGTGCCTGCGGATAAAATACTGGCAAGTGAAAAAGACAGTCGGCAGATGAGTTTTGCCCAATATGCAGAACACCCTGTATTTTAGATATATAAAGAATATGAATATACTTGTAACCGGAGCAAACGGACAGTTGGGGAGCGAGTTAAGAACTCTTGGTGCGGATAAAATAACGGCCGCAGGAAATTGCTATATCTTCACCGATATAGCCGAGCTGGATATTACCAACAAAAGTGCGGTACGGGAATTTATCGGGAACCAAAAAATAGAATTGGTCATTAACTGTGCCGCCTATACCAATGTGGAGAAGGCAGAAGAAGATGTTGTAACAGCGAATATGCTTAATAATGAGGCTGCTGCTAATCTGGCTAATGCCTGCAAAGAGCAGGGGGCCTTTTTGATTCACATCTCTACCGATTATGTTTTTGGTCAATCTTGCGGAAATCTTCCCCTTACCGAGAATGAACCAACCAATCCGTTGGGTGTTTATGGAAAAACCAAATTAGAGGGAGAGGAAAGCATAAAGCGCATTACCAATGATTATCTTATTTTCCGTACGGCATGGCTTTATTCTCAATACGGAACTAATTTTGTAAAGATCATGCGTAGGCTTATGGCGGAGCGGGAGTCATTAAATGTGGTATTTGATCAGGTTGGTACGCCTACTTATGCGGCAGATCTGGCAACTGTTATTTTCAAAATAGCTGAAGAAAAACGGTATAGGCATAAAGCGGATAGTCATTTTACAACGGTTGAAACTGTTGATCATGTTAAACTTGTAGAGTTTGCAGGCTATTGCGGAATCTATCACTTTAGTAATGAGGGGGTTTGTTCATGGTATGATTTTGCCGTTGCAATAGCAGAGTTAAGCGGTACAAGATGCAAGATAAACCCGTGCCACTCGGCAGAATTTCCGAGTAAGGTAACCAGACCGGCTTTTTCCGTTCTGGATAAAACAAAAATTAAACGCGATTTTGGGATCTCCATTCCCCATTGGCGTGATTCCCTGATACGTTGCATGGATCGTTTATAAAGCGAGGGAGAGAATATACATTTGGAAAATATAAATTAAATTATAAAAATCATAATCGTATGAAATTTTTTATTGATACGGCCAATTTAGGTCAGATCTCAAAAGCCCAAGATATGGGTATTTTAGACGGAGTAACAACGAATCCAAGCTTAATGGCAAAAGAGGGTGTGAGAGGAAAAGAGGAAATTTTTAGTCATTACAAAGCTATTTGTGCTATAGTAGACGGGCCTGTAAGTGCTGAGGTTTTTGCAACAAACTTTGCCGGAATGGTTGCCGAGGGGGAGGAGCTAGCCTCTATCGATCCTAAGATAACCGTAAAACTCCCATGTACTGCAGACGGGATCAGAGCTGTTAAATATTTCTCTAAAAAGGGGATTGCAACCAATTGTACCCTTGTATTTTCATTGGGACAGGCACTTTTGGCCGCTAAAGCCGGAGCTACCTATGTAAGTCCGTTTGTAGGACGTCTGGATGATATTTGCTCAGATGGTATTGGCTTGGTTGCCAAGATTGTAGAGACTTATCGTTATTACGGATATGCTACACAGGTACTTGCCGCATCCATCAGAAACACTCAGCACATTATGCAGTGTCTGGAGGTTGGGGCCGATGTAGCCACCTGCCCGTTATCTGCTATTGAAGGGTTGTTAAAACATCCCCTTACGGATGCCGGATTGGAAATCTTTAACAAAGCGGCCGCAGAAATGAAATAAATAAAAGCAGGGATAACAAACCGACATGGGAAAAATTTACAGAAAATTGCTCACGCATGAGATTGCACAATTGGAAGCTCAGGGGTGCAGTTGTAAAAACTGGAACGATGTAGATGTTGTAAATGACTTTCTTTCCGACAGGGTGCGGGAGAGTAGTTTTAGCGGAAAAATAAAACTGGGGCGATTTGATCGTGTATTTGAATTGCCGGGAGGAATTTGCAAACGGGCGGGAATACGCAATGTGGCGTTTCATAATGTGGAGGTTGGTAATAATTGTTACATAGAGAATGTGCATAATTATATTGCCAATTATTCTATAGGAAACAATTGCTTTATTGAAAATGTGGATGTAATTCTGGTAGATGGCTTCTGTACGTTCGGCAATGGTATTGAGGCAAATGTGCTCAATGAAACCGGAGGACGCGAGGTTATTATTAGCGATAAACTGAGTGCACAGCTGGCCTATTTTTCTGCCTTATACCGACACCGTCCCCAATTAATAGAAAGGCTCCATGCCCTTACCCATTTTTATGCTCAAAAGCATGGAAGTGATGTAGGGTTTATAGGGGATGATTGTTGGATTGTAAATACCGGGAAGATAGATGGGGTACGCATTGGTTCCTATAGCAAGATTGAGGGGGCGGCTCTTTTGGTGAACGGCTCTATTAACAGTGTAAAAGAGGCTCCTGCTACGGTGGGGGTAAGGGTGCGTGCGAGGGATTTTATTTTATCATCGGGAGCCAGATTGGATAGCGGCTGTTCGATAGAACGGTGCTTTGTAGGACAATGTTCCATCCTTGCAAATGGTTACATGGCAACGGACTCTGTCTTTTTTGCAAATTGTCACGGAGAGAACGGGGAGGCATGTAGTGTGTTTGCCGGGCCGTTTACGGTAAGCCATCATAAAAGCAGCCTGCTCATAGCGGGGCTATTTTCATTTATGAATGCCGGTTCCGGTTCCAATCAGAGCAATCATATGTACAAATTGGGGCCTATTCATCAGGGAATTATGGAGCGGGGGGCAAAAACCACCTCCGATTCCTATATTCTCTGGCCGGCTCATGTGGGGGCGTTTAGTCTGGTTATGGGAAGGCACGTATTCCATGCCGATACCTCCAATCTTCCGTTCAGTTATCTGATAGAGAAAAACAACACAACTTTTTTGAGTCCGGGGGTTAATCTTCGTTCCGTGGGAACGATCCGCGATGCACAAAAATGGCCTAAAAGAGATAAGCGGAGCTCCGTTCTATTTTTGGAACATAGTGAAGATGGGATAGGTTGTTCAAAGATTGCCTCAGCGTGCAAAGAGAATGTATTAAAAAATGTAAAGTGTAATCCCAATCGGCTGGATCAAATTAATTATAACTTGTTAAGTCCCTATACGATTCAGAAAATGTTCAACGGAATAGAGATTCTGGAGTCGTTAAAACGGGCATCGGGAGAGACGACCGATATATATAGCTACCATAGTGCCAAAATCAACAACGGCTCTCTTAATAAAGGACTTGAGTATTATAATATGGCAATTCGGAAATTTTTAGGAAATTCAATAATCAAGCGGTTGGAAAGATATGGTAATGATACCACCGATTTTCATGCTTTGCTAGCTTCCGTAACCGAAATAGGGCTGGGGGAGTGGGTGGATATAAGCGGTTTGATTGCTCCTAAAAGCCAAATAGAGTTATTACTTACAAAAACAGAGTCCGGCGAGATAACCCGTCTTGGGGCAATTAACGATTTTCTGGCAACTGTGCATGCCAATTATTATGAATATGAATGGACATGGGCGGCCAATAAAATTGAGAACTATTTTCAGGTAAATTTGCGCACTATTACCAAACAAGAAATTATAACAATTGTGAAGTGCTGGAAAGAGGCGGTTATTAAACTGGATAAGATGGTTTATGATGATGCCGGAAAAGAATTCTCTCTGGCTGTTATGGCTAGCTTTGGTGCCGATGGCTCCGATAGCGAAAAGGCAAAAGATTTTGCGATGGTACGGGGGGCTTTTGATAATAATCCTTTTGTGGAGGCAATCTTAAAGCACATAGAAGATAAAAGTACTCTTGGTAACGAATTAATAGAGAGGCTAAGCCGTTAGGCATACCTCTCTATTTCGGCAATTAAAATTTTGGGATCAATCGGTTTGACAATATAGCTGTTGCACCCGGCTTCCAGAGCAATTTGTTTATCGGTATCAAATGCATAAGCGGTAACGGCAATAATAGGAATCTGCTGATTTATTTCCCTGATAAGTCTTGTTGCGGTGATACCGTCCATCTCCGGCATCTTCATATCCATTAGAATCAGGTGAAACGGTTGTTTCTTAAATAATTCTACCGCTTCTAACCCGGTTTTTGCTCTTACCAGATTATGCTTTTTACCAATAATGGCTTTTACCAACATATAGTTAAAGTCAATATCTTCGGCAACAAGTATATCTAACATTTTGTCTCCCATAGTGTAATCCTCTTCTGTATTTTCGTTTGACAATTGTATATTTATTTTTTCAAAAATTTCTGTTAATTTCTCTTTTTCCTGTTTTTTTTTAGTGGATTCTAAATTAAGCGAAAGATGTTCTCCTCTATTATAGCGGAGCTCCTCAATGGAAATCTGCCCGATATCCTGCCATATTTCTGCATGATCCTCCGGCGTTATATAGGGCAGAAGAACGGTAAAATCACTCCCTTTACCAACTTCCGATTTTACAAGAATATATCCCTTCATCTGTTCTACCAGAGATTTGAGAATTGCCAGTCCCAGACCAAACCCGTTTTGATTGTCATCCAGTTTGGTAAATCGGTTAAAAATTTCCTCCAACTTGTTTTCCGGTATACCTATTCCGGTATCCGATACCGTGCAGGCAAGCATAATCTGAGAATGATAGCTACTTTCTGCCTCTTCAAGATCCATGGTGCGTATAATTTCATGCAAATTGTTTATTTCCACAATGTTGTAGGATATGGCAATGACCCCCTTAGACGTGTTTTTAATGGCGTTATTAATTAAATTGGTGTAAATCTGACTAACCCTGCTCCGGTCAGACATAAAGACGGTTTGCCTTATATAATTTATCTTGTTTTCGGTTTTTGAAATAAGATGTTCGGGTAATTTCCGGATAATTTTTATCCCCTCTTTTCCTCTTAATTTTGCCGTTTCCGTTAATTCGGTACACAACCGATCTATGTTTACCGGGGTGTTTTTTAATTCAATTCTGCCGCTTTCAATTTTTGAAAGATCCAGAATATCGTTAATCAGGTTCAGTAACAAATCATTGTTTGCTTTTACAATCTCAAAGTAAAGATTTTTTTCTTCTTTATTTTCCGTTGTTGCTATTAACTCTGAGAATCCAATGATTGCATTAAGCGGAGTACGGATTTCGTGGCTGACATTTGCCAAGAACGCCGATTTTAATCTGTCGCTCTCTTGTGCTTTCTCTTTTGCTTTTGACAGATTTATATTTTTTTCTTTTAGTTCTCTTTCATTGCAACGTAAATCTAGTTCGGCCTTTCGCAGAATGCTGGTATCTGTAGCTACAAGTAGAAATCCTGTTTCATTTTCTTTATTGGAATCAGCTTCTTCCTGTTCAAACCCGTTTGCGTTATCCAGATTTACATATCCGGCCGTATCCAGCAAGGAGATAATGCGGATATTGATATATCTTATAGATTGTGTTTTTGGGGCAAGTGTATAATCAGAATAGACCATTTTGTCCTGAATATCATATCCTATATCTATAGAGTATTCATAATTCTGGATAAGGGAACTAATATGTCTGTTCAGTTTTAGCAGATTTACTTTATTAATTTCCTTTTTAGATTGGTATCCGAATATACGCAGGAGCTCATCATTTGATTCAACATAATTTCCCTGACTGTTGTAAATGATAATTCCTATGGGGAGCGATTGGTAAATGCGCCGGAGAGATTCCTCGTTTTGTATAATTCTTCTCTCTTTCTCCCTTATTTTTAATTTTGCTTTTTTATTATTGTCAATATCAATGATAATACCGCTTACTATTTTATGCTTTGCCTTTTTATCGTACGCTATGCCTATAACCTTGGAAAGCAGCCATTTATATTTTCCGCTTTTTGTAAGGAAACGAAACTCCACAACAGAGGCATTGTCGTCTGAACAAGTTTCATCTTTAAAGATAAATGTACTTTTACGGTCTTCTATGTGAATTCGTTCCCTGAAAAAGGCAAGGCTGTCTGTAATCTCCGAGACCTTATATTCAATGAGTGCTTCATAATTTCCGCTAATGTTTAAAGTCCTGTCGTCCGCATCAAACACCCAATAGCCAAGCAAACCGCATTTTAAAATATTTTCTATTTTTTCTTTTTCCAAAATCAGCTTTTCGGTGGCTATGACACCGGACGTTATATCCTGCAGCAGCCCTTTTATAAATAAAAGTTGTCCGGCTGCATCTCGGTAAGCAAAATAGATAAGTTCAAAAAAGATAGATTGTTCTTCTGCGGTTTTTGCAATGTGTTTTCCCCTTGCACAATCTATATTGTTGTTGGAGAGGGAGGGGATGAGGGTGCGGTTCCAGTCGGGATATGAATCTTCGTCATTTCTCCAGATAAAATCCTCAACATCACGTCCCACCATCTCTTCCTGACTGTACCCCAACAAATTGGCAAATCCTTTATTGGCATAGATGAGTTGCCTTTCCGGAGTTATGTAAATGATGAGCATCTCGTGCCGGGGTGTTTCCGACAAATCGCTTTTTATTTCATTTAAAATTTCATGATACGCCGGACATTGCCTCGATTGTTTTAGAATCCGGTTACTTAGTTCCGTAATAGTATGCGTGTCTGAAAAATTCAAGGACATGGTATTTACATTAATTTCGTAAAGTTATATAATCTTGTTCCCATCACCAAAAAAGATTTGTATTTCTAGAGTTCGAAAGGTGGTTTACGAGTAAAATTCATCTGTTCTCCCGTAACCGGGTGTAGGAAACAAAGCTTAAAAGCGTGCAGGTAAAGTCTGTCGCTCTTTTGTCCTCCGTATTTTGTATCTCCTACAATAGAATGTTTTATCTGCTGCATATGCACCCTTATCTGATTTTTGCGCCCGGTTTCCAGTATAAGTTCCACCATGGCATATCCGTTGTGATTTTCCAGTGTGGTATAGTTTGTAATGGCTTTTTGTCCGCCGTTATCTACCGTGCTGGAGTAGGTGATGAATGCAGAATTATCGGTGAGCCATGAGACAATTCTCCCTTTTTCTCTATTGATTTCCCCCTCTACAAGAGCAATGTATCTGCGGTCTGTTACCACCTCGTTCCAGTTTTGTTGCAGTTGCTGTTTGGTGTGTTCATCTTTTGCAAATACCATTAATCCCGATGTTTCCCTATCTAGCCGATGCACAATAAATATGCGGGGATCCCGTGCAAATTCATTCCGCTTCACATATCCTGGATTCATCTGCACATATCCGTTCAGAATGGAATGGGCGGTAATTTGTGGCGTTTTGGTATCTGCTGCAACCGATAGAAGCCCCTCTTTTTTATCGGCAACTATCAGATAATCATCTTCGTAAATAATTTCAATAAGATGATTGAACGGATTTTTTGCTTTCTGTTCTTTGTTTACCTCTACCAGAGTGCCGGGAGAGAGAGGAAAATCAAATTTGCTGGTGGGCTTACCGTTTACATAAACAAATTTATTGCTAAGCAACTGTTTTGCAGAGGTGCGGCTTATGCCATGCATGGCAGTGAGGATAAACTCCATAAGAGTTGTATTTTCTTTAACGGTAAGTTTCATTTTAAGAGATGATTCGGTGAATTTAGTAATATGATATTTGTAATGAATGATTATTCGTTAATACGGTACGTTTCAAAATCCAGATCATGAGCATGCCCCTTGTATTGCGGCGTACGTTTTTCCAGAAAAGACTGAATCCCTTCTTTGTAATCGGGACCATTGTAAACTCTTTCTCGCCAGACATTTACGCACTCGTAACTTTCTGCAGATAATGTAGATGTGGCACGGCTTAATGTGCGGAACTGACGCTTAATGGCACTGATAGACATACTAGAGTTACGGCGCAGGGAATTTAGAATTTTTTCTTCCAGCACGGCTTCCAGTTTATCGGCCGGTGCAATATGATTGAGCAATCCTACGTTAAGGGCATCTGAAGCCTCTATGGGATTGGAGGTGAAGAACATCTCTCTGGCTTTGTTAATTCCCAACTGGTTTATAAAGTGAAGAATGCCGGATGCATTGTACGGGATTCCTATTTTTGCAGGGGTGATGGCAAATGTTGCGGTTTCTACGGCAATAATCATATCGCAGGATAAACACAAATCGCATGCTCCTCCCCAGACTGTCCCCTCTACATATGCTATAACAGGAATTGGCAGATCTTGTATAAGGTGTAATAATTTTTCCATAGGAACGTCAAAAGCAAGCGGATCGGTACCGTCTATCGGGAGCTCCTTAATATTGTGCCCGGCACTCCATACGCCGTTATTACATTGCGCTTTTATCACGACTCCTACACATTCTTTTTTATATGCGTTAATGAGTTCCGTTTGTATTGCGTTGCAAAGTGCATGGCTTAGGCAGTTCATATGTCTTGGATCCTGCATTTCAATAAAGCATATTCTGTCTATAATCGTTGCTTGTATCATATCCTTATTTTTATAATTTTTATACTATTCAGGTTGGTACAAACGTAATGAAAATAATTGTAATATTTAAACTATGTTCTTTATTATGATGGAAAAATAAATACTATTTTTGCACAAATTTATAGATTTATTATGGATATGATTCAAACGGTCATTATGGCCGTAGTGGAGGGGTTAACAGAATTTCTTCCGGTCTCTTCTACGGGGCACATGATTATTGCCCAGCAGATGATGGGGGTGCCAAGTACCGATTTTGTAAAAGCATTCACCATTATTATTCAGTTTGGGGCTATTTTATCGGTGGTTATTTATTACTGGAAACGATTTTTTACAAGTTGGGACTTTTATAAAAAGCTCCTGATTGCCTTTATCCCTGCTGCTGTGTTTGGTTTTGTTTTTAGTAATCTGATAGATTCTTTCTTGGAAAACGTATGGGTGGTAGCTACCATGCTTGTACTGGGCGGCGTAGTGATGTTGTTTGTTGATAAATGGTTTAATGATAGCAAAGCATCTAGCCGGTTAAGCGATAAAGGGGCATTTAAAATAGGTTTGTTCCAGTGTATTGCCATGATTCCCGGTGTATCCCGTTCTATGGCAACCATTGTTGGTGGTATGGCACAGGGGCTTACACGCAAAGCCGCAGCCGAGTTTTCATTCTTTCTGGCCGTTCCTACCATGTTTGCCGCAACCTCTTACAAAATTCTAAAACTAATTATGGACCCCAACGGAATACAGATTATAAAAGATAATATGCTTACTTTATTGGTTGGTAACGTAGTCGCTTTTATAGTGGCATTGCTGGCCATCCGATTTTTTATAAGTTTTATAACAAAATTCGGGTTTAAAGCGTTTGGTTACTATCGAATTCTGGTGGGGGGGGTTATTTTAATATTAATGCTGTTGGGATATAATTTGGAGGTGTTATAAACAGAGCAAATATGGATACAACAAAGCAATCTGTAAAAATCAACGGCGGAAAGACTGCCTTGGTTTACTGCGGAATGCTTTTACTCTTTGGTTCCTTAATTTATCTGGCATTGCTGTTTGGGGAGCGTCTGGATGATAATCTGAGCAATATTGTCCCTAATAAAGATCTGAGTGCCTTTGCCATGTTTGCCGATACTGTAAAAGGGAATGCTGTTAATCCGTTTGTGATACTTCTGATACAGATAACGGGGATTCTGCTTGCGGTAAAATTGTTCTCTTTCCTGTTTAAGTACATTGGACAACCTAGAGTTATCGGGGAAATTATTGCCGGAATTTTTCTGGGACCGTCCTTTCTGGGGGCTTTTTTCCCGGAGGCTTTTCATACGGTTTTTCCGGAGTCTTCTCTGGAAACATTGGGAATGCTCAGTCAGATTGGACTCATGCTATTTATGTTTGTAATAGGGTTGGAGCTAGATTTTAATCTACTCAAGAATAAACTAAATAAAACTTTGATTATCAGTCATGCCGGTATTCTTGTTCCATTTCTTTTAGGTGTTGCTGTCGCTATCTGGGTTTATGATGAATATGCAGAAAGCCAGACTCCTTTTATCCCTTTTGCCCTGTTTATAGGAATTTCCATGAGTATTACGGCATTTCCCGTACTGGCACGCATTATTCAGGAGCGAGGCATGACCAATACAAACACAGGTATCCTCTCTATAGCCTCTGCCGCCAACGATGATGTTACCGCTTGGTGCATTATGGCAATTGTGATTGCAATTGTGCGGGCAGGAACATTTGGCAGTGCCTTTTTTACAATTGCCATAACGGTGGGATATATCCTGTTTATGTTTTTTATTTTCAGAAAAATTCTTGAGAAGATAGGGAAAAAATATATTTCCAATGAGATAATCGGAAAATCATTTGTGGGGTTTATCTTTATTATTATGATCCTTTCGGCCATTACAACCGAACTGATTGGCATCCATGCAATATTCGGTGCCTTTATGGCCGGTATCATTATGCCTTCCGACTGGCGTTTTAGAAACGTTATGATAGAAAAAGTAAAGGATGTTACCCTTACGCTGTTTTTACCGCTTTTCTTTGTCTACACAGGATTGCGTACCCAGATAGGGCTGATCAATACACCGGAATTATGGGGTGTTTGTGCCGTATTTATTTTTGCTGCCGTTGCAGGGAAATTAGGCGGATGTTCTCTGGCTGCCAGACTCACCGGCGAGACATGGCGGGATAGTTTTGTAATAGGAACTCTTATGAATACTCGCGGTTTAATGGAACTGATTGCCCTTAATATAGGATATGAAATGGGAATCCTCCCTCCGGAAATTTTTGTGATTATGGTTATTATGGCTTTGGTTACTACTTTTATGACTACTCCGCTAATTGGAAAAGTTTAACTCTAAAAGAGCCAAACGGTAACGAAATTCGAGAATGATTTTCATATAGTACAGTATGCTCCGGTGTTGCTAAAAATCAGAGCGTTGTGTTTTTACTCTTTGGTGGCCAAACTCGTAATGAAATTTGAGAATGATAAAAATCTTGCTTTTGGTCGGCTCATTAAAATATTATTCCTAAATTTACCGTCTTAAACTTAAATTTGCAAGGAAACTATTTGTATCATGATTCATATTGGAGACTTATTTTACCACGTAATAACCGTAGTAAGTGATTTTGTATGTGGCTATCCGCTCTTTTTTCTGTTAATAGGGGGAGGACTTTTTTTTCTGATTTATTCGGGATTTGTTCCGTTCAGATATTATGTAAAAGCATTAAAATCACTAAAAGAGAAAGATGATAAAGAGCCGGGGCAGATTAGTTCTTTTGAAGCACTTACAAGTGCCATAGCGGCAACGGTAGGAATGGGAAATATTGCCGGAGTGGCTATTGCCCTTACCATGGGGGGACCCGGAGCTATTTTCTGGATGTGGGTGAGTGCGGCGGTAGGTATGGCAACCAAGTTTTTTGAAGGTTCGTTGGCTATTATGTATAAAGGGAAAGATTCGGCTGGAGAGGTACAAGGCGGTCCTATGTATATGATAACCAAAGGACTGGGTGAAAAATGGAAGCCAATGGCTGTTTTCTTCTCTATATTCGGACTAATAGGAACCTTGTGCGTTATGCAGTCCAACCAGTTGACGGAGGCGGTTACAACTGTTTTTACAACCCCTGCCGGAATAGAAAATACATTGTTGCTCCGTTTTATAATAGGGGTTATTATCTGTATCATCGTTTCCATTGTGGTACTGGGCGGCATTCAGAGAATAGCAAAAATATCCTCCAAAATAGTTCCGCTTATGGTAGGAATGTACTTTTTACTGGTATTTTATATTATTGTCACCAATTTAACCGCCATACCGGGTGTCTTCGCCGATATTTTTGAGGGAGCATTTAATTTCAGAGCAGGATTGGGTGGATTTATAGGCGTTGCCATTATAGGAGCAAGACGAGCGGCTCTGGTGAATGAAGCCGGTGTGGGAACGGCTTCCATGATGCATGGGGCATCTAAGAATAAAGAACCTATAAGAGAGGGCTTGATAGCCATGATCGGCCCTTCCATAGATTCCGGCCTCGTGTGTACCCTTACGGCATTGGCCATTTTAATAAATGGAAATTATGCTGTAGACGGAGGTGGAATCAAAGGGCTGGAAATAGCTATTAACTCATTTGAGGCATCCATTCCCGGTTACGGAGGGTACTTGTTAATGATTATGGTGTTTATTTTTGCATTTTCAACCATGTTCTCATACTCGTATTACGGAGTTAAGTGTACGGGATATTTGTTTGGAGCAAAAAATGCAAAATACTATAACTATTTCTTTTTGATAATGTTAATAGTAGCAGCCATGATTCCGCTTAAAGCTGCGGTGGGACTGATAGATCTGGCGTACGCCCTTATGGCGTTGCCAACCATGATAACCTTGTTTATTCTGGCTCCAAAAGTAAGAGCGGCTCAGAAAATATATTTTGCAAAAGAGAATAAGTAAAAGAATGACCTCAATAGATAAAAGAGATATAAATTATAGATATAAAGAGATACAATGATGAACCCGGAAATTTTTATTTATGAGAAAGCCCAGCAAGCAATAAAGGCTCTCTATAATCAGGATACAGATACAAAATTCATTCAAACCCAGGTTACCAGAAAAGAGTTTGAAGGAGATATTACACTGGTTACATTCCCGCTGCTTAAAATAAGCCGGAAGTCTCCGGAGATTACTGCACAGGAAATAGGAGAATATATAAAACAACATAGTGCAGATATTGAATCTTTTAATGTGGTAAAAGGTTTTCTGAATATTAAATTTTCCGCAGACTTCTGGCAAACTATTTTTTTGGAAATTCATCATACCAAAGATTTTGGACAACTGCCTCCAACTGGAAAAACCATTATGGTGGAGTTTTCCTCTCCTAATACCAATAAGCCATTGCATCTGGGGCATATTAGAAACAACCTGTTGGGATGGTCTGTTTCTAGGTTGCTGGAGGCAAACGGCAACCATGTAATGAGGGTGACTCTGGTAAACGACAGGGGGATCCATATCTGTAAATCTATGCTGGCATGGCTTAACAC
>JAVWIB010000032.1:7855-24466 GCA_036639755.1 Bacteroidales bacterium | reverse complement strand
GCTCCAACACGGGACGCAGCGAAGCGCAGACGTCGTTCTTTGGACGGTTACGAAATATTGGCAAATATATCAGGACTGTTTATGTTGACAATGTTTCCTCATTCAAAGCTTCAAGAGTATATTGATAAGTATAAGTGGAATAAGCATGTTGTTGAACGCTGCATAACTGCTAGTAGGGATAAAAGACGAAAACAGATAGAATGGATTATTACTAACTACTAAAAAATAGGTAAGATAAACCAGTTAACACGTCAGTAGTAATGTAATTAATTGAAAATCAAGTTGTATTTGAATCCTGTCGGGGTCACTTAAAGCAGAAAATAGCAATGATCTATTTTCTGCTTTTATTGTTAAATGATAAATAATAAGGTATTTATCACTTTTTTACGGGCTGATTGCAAAATCTACTCCTATTTTTGCGAATTACTTATTTGGGCTTGTCAATGGATGAGATGTAAGTTGTTTTTTGCAAATTTAAACTATGCATTATACTCAGCTTTATAACAAACTCTCCAAAACATTTGAAACAACAAATAATAAACTATTGTTGGTTCGGGGTATTAAACATGTATGGAAGGTTGTCGCATTTTGCGGACTCATAGTCTGTTTTTCGTGCAAACAGAAGTCAGACAGCAATAAAAATTAATCTAAAAAAAAGTTCCTCCTCCAGATTGGAAGAAGAACGATTCTTATGTATTACGAATATCTTACAGTGGCAGGAAGCTTATTCCCACTCAATGGTAGCAGGTGGTTTTGATGATATATCGTAAACGACCCGGTTTACCCCTTTTACTTTATTGATAATTTCGTTGGATACTTTTGCAAGAAAGTCGTAAGGGAGGTGTACCCAGTCTGCGGTCATGCCGTCGTTGGAGGTTACGGCACGCAGGGCAATGGTGTATTCGTAGGTGCGTTCGTCGCCCATTACACCAACGCTCTTAATTGGGAGGAGGATGGTGCCTGCCTGCCAGATGGCATCGTATAATGAGATTTTATCGTTGGCTGCCGTAATAAAGCCGTTGGCTGCGGATGGGAGAGTGGTGATGTAATTGCGCAAAGAATCAATATAGATGGCATCTGCGTTTTTAAGAATCTCCAGTTTCTCACGGTTTACCTCGCCAAGAATTCTTATTCCAAGTCCCGGACCGGGAAAAGGGTGGCGGGCAATGAGTTCCCTCTTAATTCCCAGGGCTATTCCAACACGCCTAACCTCGTCTTTAAATAAAGAGCGGAGCGGCTCCACAATTTTAAGTTCCATTTTATCGGGAAGCCCCCCTACATTGTGGTGCGATTTAATAGTAGCGGAGGGGCCGTTTACCGAGCAGGACTCTATAACATCGGGATAAATAGTTCCCTGTGCAAGCCATTTTGCATCCTCAATTCTATCTGCGGCCTTATCAAAGGTCTCAATAAATACCCGGCCAATGGCCTTCCTTTTTCCCTCGGGATCGGAAACGCCTTGGAGGGCGGCAAGGAAATCTTCCGATGCATTAACCCCTATTACGTTTAATCCCATATCTTTATAAGAGGAAAGAACCCCTTCGAATTCATTTTTACGCAACAACCCGTTATCAACAAAAATGCAATAAAGATTCTTCCCGATAGCTTTGTTCAGCAGCACTGCCGCAACGGTGGAATCAACACCACCGCTAAGTCCGAGGATTACTTTATCGTTGCCAAGTTTTGCCTGCAATTCCGCTACAGTGCTTCCTATAAAGGAATCGGCTGTCCAATCCCCTTTGCAACCGCAGATGGTGTAGACAAAGTTTTTTAACATTTCGCCCCCTTTTTCTGAGTGGAATACCTCCGGGTGATATTGGAAAGCATAGGTAGGCTCGCCGTCAATGTGATAAGCAGCGTATTTTACATCGTCTGTAGAGGCAATCAACTTTGCCCCTTTGGGAAGTTTATTAATGGAATCTCCATGGCTCATCCATACGTGGGATGTATCGGGAATATTTTTAAATAAAGGACAATCATGATCTTCAATGGTCAGAACGGCCCTTCCGTATTCTCTTGTGGAAGATGCATTCACCTCTCCTCCGTAGTGATGCGCAAGATATTGTGCGCCGTAGCATACTGCCAAAAGGGGCATCCTACCTTTAATATTGCTTAAATCTACCTGAGGAGCTTGCGGATCTCTAACGGAAAATGGGCTACCGCTTAAAATAACCCCCCTTACAGAGTGATCCAGAGCCGGAACCTTATTAAAAGGGTGGATTTCACAGTAAACATTTAACTCGCGGAGTCTTCTCCCGATAATCTGTGTAAACTGCGATCCAAAATCAAGAATGATGATTTTCTCTACCATGAAAATATAGATTATTAAAAATAATTGAAAATTTAATGGGCAAAAATACGATAAAAAAATAATTATTTATACTTTTGCATTCGAATTATGCAAAATATTAGAAACATAGCAATTATTGCTCACGTAGACCACGGTAAAACTACCTTGGTTGACAAAATGATTCTTCAGGCACATCTTACAAGAAATGCGGAGAAAAGCGGTGAGCTTATTCTAGATAATAATGATCTAGAGAGAGAAAGAGGTATAACTATTCTGGCAAAGAATGTAAGTGTACCTTATAAAGGGTATAAAATTAACATCATCGATACACCGGGCCATGCTGACTTTGGGGGTGAAGTGGAGAGGGTGCTAAACATGGCAGACGGGGTACTCCTGTTGGTGGATGCTTTTGAAGGAACAATGCCGCAAACCAGATTTGTTCTTCAAAAAGCAATTGAAATGGGTAAAAAGCCCGTTGTAGTTGTAAATAAGGTAGATAAGCAGAACTGTCGTCCCGATGAGGTAAACGAACAGGTGTTCGATCTTATGTTTACCCTGAATGCTACAGAAGATCAATTGGATTTTAAAACCGTGTACGGAAGTGCAAAGCAGGGATGGATGTCTCTTGATTGGAAAAAACCAACCACAGATATTATCGCATTGCTTGATACTATATTGGAAGAGATTCCTGCCCCTTCACAGGAAGAGGGGACACCGCAGATGCTTATTTCCTCGTTGGAATACTCTCCTTATGTAGGACGTATTGCCGTTGGGCGTATGAAAAGAGGAGTTCTTAAAGCCAATCAGCCTATTACTCTGTGTAAAAGAGACGGTTCGTTTGAAAAAAGCCGTATTAAAGAGCTGATGGTGTTTGACGGGCTTGGAAAAGCCAAAGTGAACGATGTTCAGTGTGGTGATATATGTGCCGTTGTGGGTGTTGAGGGGTTTGAGATAGGGGATACCATTGCGGATTATGAAAATCCGGAGGCGTTGCCTCCAATCTCCGTAGACGAGCCTACCATGAGTATGCTTTTCTGTATTAACGACTCACCGTTCTTTGGACGTGAAGGAAAATTTGTTACATCCCGACATCTTAAAGACAGACTGGAGAAAGAGCTGGAGAAAAATCTTGCCTTGCGGGTGAAAGACGGCCTTACTTCCGATTCGTTTATCGTGTACGGACGCGGTGTGCTTCATTTGTCCGTATTAATTGAGACCATGAGACGTGAAGGGTTTGAATTACAGGTGGGACAGCCAAAAGTATTGGACAAAAATATAAACGGGGTTCGTTGCGAACCGGTTGAGCATCTTACCATAGATGTTCCGGAGGATAAAGTGGGACCGGCTATTGAGCTAACTACCAGAAGAAAAGGGTCACTTCTTCATATGGAGCACAGGGAAGATCGTGTTCACCTTGATTTTGATATTCCGGCAAGGGGAATTATAGGTCTTAGAAGCAATCTGCTTACGGCCACTGCCGGTGAGGCTATTGTTGCACACAGGTTTAAAGGGTACGAGCCTTATAAAGGGGAGATTGAAAAAAGAACCAACGGTTCTTTGGTAGCGATGGAAACAGGTACTGCAATTGCCTATTCAATGGATAAACTGCAGGACAGAGGTAAATTCCTTATTTTCCCGGGTGAAGAAATTTACGGAGGACAGGTTGTAGGTGAACACACCAGATTAGACGATCTTAATGTAAATATCTGTAAAACTAAAAAGTTAACGAACGTACGTGCCTCTGGTACAGATGATAAGGCCGTACTTCCGCCACCCTTACAGTTTAGTCTGGAAGAGATGCTGGAATATATTCAGGAGGATGAATTGGTTGAGGTAACACCTAAATCAATGAGAATCAGGAAAATATATCTGGATGAGACGGAACGTAAGCGCCGTAAAAATAGTTGATAAATTAAAAATAATTTTCTACCTTTGCACGCTCTAATGTAGCGGATAGAAAAGATGGCTGAAAATAAGGATTTTATCATTCAGATTAAAGGATTGCAGATTGGAAAACATAATTATGAATTTCCAATTAACGATGCTTTTTTTAAGAATTTTGAGAATACTCAAATTAAAGCTGCCAATCTAAACGCACATATAGAGCTTGAAAAGGGAAGTGGTTGGATGAAAGTAAACTGCGATATTCTTGGTGAAGTTACGGTTGAATGTGACAGATGTCTGGAAGATATGGAGGTTCCTATGGACTTTACCACCAGTGTGGCTGTAAAATTTGCAAAAACCGGCAGCGATCCGATGGACGACGAGTTTATTATCATAGACCCTACCGAGGGCGCACTTGACTTAAGTCAGTTTCTATACGATTATATCTGTATTAATCTGCCGTTGCAGAGGGTACATGAGCTGGGAAAATGCAATCCTGCTATGATAAAGAAACTAGAGGAGATAGAGACAGGGGAGACAGTTGGTGATGATCGTGCAAATTCACCTTTTGGAGCGCTTAAAGAATTACTTGGAGAAAAGAAATAATAAAGATAAAGAAATATAACAATTAAAAATATTTAAGAGATGGCACATCCGAAGCACAAAATTTCAAAGCAACGCAGAAACAAGCGTAGAACTCATGATAAGGCTGTTGTTCCTACACTTTCAGCATGTTCAAACTGTGGCGCAACAGTAATGTATCACCATGTATGTCCAGAGTGTGGCTACTACCGCGGTCGTCTGATTATAGCAAAAGCAAACGCGTAGTTTTACGCCAACCTTTTTAGTATGATCAGAGTCGGCATTGATGCAATGGGAGGAGACTACGCCCCCGAAAATGTAATTTTGGGGGCAATTGAAGCCTATTCCCACATAGATGCCGAAACAAGAATTTTTTTGATAGGAGATCAGAAAAAGATTACCGAAGTCTGCCGACACTATGGCATCGACTCCGGTAATTTTGTTATAATACATGCATCTCAAAGGATTGAGATGGGTGAGAATCCAGTGAGGACCTACCTTAAAAAACCGGATTCCAGCTTAAGCGTAGGTTTCAATTTGTTGGCAAGTAAAGGAATAGATGCGTTTGCCAGTGCCGGTAATACCGGGGCAATGCTAGCAGGATCGGTAAAAACACTTACTACATTACCGGGGGTAATAAGGCCGTGCATATCGGCATTAATTCCTTTGGCAGACGGCAAAAATATGCTGATTTTGGATGTGGGTTTTAATTCCGATACCAGAGCTGATGTCCTTTATCAATTTGCCATACTGGGTTCCATTTATGCCCGTACCATGATGGGGGTGGAGAATCCGCGAATAGCTTTGCTGAATATAGGGGAAGAAGAGGAGAAGGGAAATCAGTTAACGGCAAAAGCGCATAAGTTGATGAGAAATTCGGCAGATTTCAATTTTATCGGGAATATGGAGGCAAACCTGCTCTTTAACGGGGGGATAGCCGATGTTCTGGTCACCGACGGATTTGTGGGAAATATCTGCCTGAAACAAGCCGAGGGGATGTATGCCCTTGTAGCGAAATTAGGGGTGAATCACCCTTTCTTTAACAGATTTAATTACGAGTACTACGGCGGAACTCCCGTGCTGGGAATATCCGCACCGGTTATAATAGGTCATGGGGCCTCTACACCGTTAGCCGTAAAGAACATGATTTTACAGGCTGAAAAAGCTACAAAGAACGGATTAGTAGAGAAACTGGGTGCTGCCATGGAGCAGTGTCACAATAATTAACCGGATAAACAAACCTACGGAATGAGTAACATAAGAGCAATTATTACAGGAATCGAGGCGTATCTGCCCGATTATATTTTAAATAATGAAGAACTA
The DNA here is from genome assembly GCA_036639755.1 of Bacteroidales bacterium. Taxonomy (GTDB): domain Bacteria; phylum Bacteroidota; class Bacteroidia; order Bacteroidales; family UBA932; genus Egerieousia. The sequence goes on along the minus strand of JAVWIB010000032.1, from coordinate 18,387 downwards.
TCTACCATGGTGGAGACATCCGATGAGTGGATTATGAGCCGGGTAGGAATTAAGGAGAGGAGAATTTTAAAAGAAGATGGACTCGGTACCTCCTTTATGGGGGAGCAGGCGGTAAAAAAGCTCTTGGCTGCTACCGGCACAAAACCGGAAGAGGTTGATTTGATGATTTGTGCAACCGTAAGTCCCGATATGTTATTTCCGGCTACCGCCAATATTATCAGTGATAAATGCGGTATCTTAAATGCATGGGGATATGATATGAATGCCGGTTGTTGCGGATTTCTTTTCAGCTTTGAAACTGTGAGAACATTTATAGAAACCGGTCGGTATAAAAAGGCCGTTCTGGTTTGCGGCGAGAGAATGAGTTGTATGACAGACTATACAGACAGAACCACTTGTCCTTTATTTGGAGATGCGGCTGTTGCGTTGTTAATAGAACCTACGGACGATCTTTCATTGGGTTTTCAAGATTCTATGATGCACGTAGACGGTATAGGGCGTAATTATCTCTATCAGACAGCAGGCGGATCGTTATATCCTCCTAAGGAAGAGACCATTGCAAAACGTCAGCATTATATTCACCAGGAGGGGCAACCGGTATTTAAGTATGCCGTTAGTCGTATGGCAGATGTATCGGCGGAAATGATGGAAAAACACCATCTTACCGCAGATGATATTGCCTACCTTATTCCTCATCAGGCCAATTTGCGTATTATAGACGCTACGGGACGGAGGATGGGACTTCCCAGTGATAAAATTTTGATTGATATAGAAAAATTCGGCAACACCGCAGGAACTTCCATACCTCTGGCATTGTGGGATTTTAAAAATAAGTTTAAAAAGGGAGATACTCTCATTTTTTCTGCCTTTGGTGCGGGATTTACATGGGGTTCGGTGTTATACCGTTGGGCTTATTAAAAAATTTATTATATTTGCACTCCCAATGCAAACGGCTCTATAGTTCAAGGGATAGAACGGAAGTTTCCTAAACTTCAGATTCGCGTTCGAGTCGCGGTGGAGCTACAAAAAAGAGACTCAGGCTTGAGCCTCTTTTTTTGTGGTATCTTGATACATAGAATATAGATCGTATGAAGCTGCCCTAAGCTATCTGTTAATTTATCCTATTTTCCATTGCTTTAATGTTTTTTGTTTTACATTTGTACAAGGAAAATAGGTACAAATAAACGGTTTTGTTTTACAAAGGTTTTACATGTTTTACAAAAAAAATAAAAGCAATGGAATTAAGAGTTTTACATGTACTGGGGAGTCTTTCAATAGGAGGGGCGGAGAATCTGGTGCTGGACATGGTACGACACGGCAAAGAGTGTGGAATTACGTTTCATATAGTGTATATGCATGAGGCTCCGTTAGAGAGGGTAAAGCAGTTTTCCGGATCCGGTGTTCCTCTTCAATATATCGGATGTGGAAAAGGAGTGGGGGCAACAGCACATTTTATTAGTGGACTCAGAAAGTATATTAGGAGTAATCATATACAGATTGTTCATTGCCATAATAATATAGATGCTTATTGGGCATTTTTAGCTGCCCGCAGGCTCTCCTGTAGGATTGTTTTGTCTGTACACGGGTTTAATCTTAATTTTAATTATCTGCAAAAAAAAATACGTACGGGGGCCTTTTTTCATCCCGATGATTTTATTCTCCGACATTGCTCTCTTGCCTTTGTGAGCGGCCGTACCAAAGATTTCTATTGTGGAGAATATGCCGGGCGGAGTTTTGTGGAAACGGCTCCGGTGATACATAACGGCATAGATGCGGAAAAGATTTTGCTGGCGGAAAGAATTATATTGACGGATCAAGATAAGATTGTGCCGGTAAATAAGGGTGAGATAAAGCCGTTATTTGCCATGGTTGGGAGCTTTAATTCTCCGGCAAGGCGGCAGCAGTTGATAATCTGTAGAGCTATCGGGGAGCTGAAAAAGAGATTTGAGGGGGAGTTGCCGTTTCGTTTTGCATTTATCGGGGCTTCAAATAGCGGTTGGAAAGGGGAAGATATTGTGGCGGCCGCAGGGAAAGAGAGGGACGTTTTGCAAAGTGGGCTGGGGCAAGGCGGAACAATCTTGAGTACGAATGTTGCGCAAGAGCAGAAGCGCAATGGGAGTGAGGATATGTATGCGGCGTGCCGGATGTATTGTAAGGAGCATGAATTGGATGGGGATGTTTTATTTGTGGCACCCAGAACGGATGTGCCGGGTATTATGCGGGGATTGCAGTGTTATGTTTATGCTTCTGAGGATGATACGTTCGGACTCTCTGTGATTGAGGCAGTTCTTGCAGGTGTGCCGGTTCTTTGTTCCGATATTCCTACGTTCAGGGAGGTAACGTTAGACGGTTCTTTGGCTACTCTTGTTGTAAATACTCCGGAGGCTTTTGCGGAGGCTGTGTTTGAGTTTATGGACTCTCCTAAGGGAGAGGTTGCCTTGGAACAGAAAAAGCAGACTGCACTCGAAAAATATTCAATAACAGCCTGTCTTTTGCATTATAAAGAGTTGTACGAAAAATAGACATTTTTTCAGTTTCTGCAACTTGGGTATTTTCTGCGTTCTAAATTTGCAGATTTGTAATCTGAGGTGTTACGTTAAATGGATATTCCCGATAATCGTATAAAGGAAAGCGAGGTTCGGTTACCCCCGCAGTATATCCCCAGATGGATTCATATTCTTTGAGTTCTTCTCCCATCTCTTTTAATTGTCTTAAATAGGATGCAATTGATTTATTTTCAACAATGTATACTTCTCCCATCCGGTCAATGATAGGGCTGTGTACACGACCTGCGTCATGCTCGAATTTTAAGATGCGTTTTCCTTCTCCCGTAATGCCTACGGTCTGGAAGGTCATGCTTTTGCCAATAGCCGGCAAATTAAGGACATTCCGGTCGGTAGCAAGAAACGGAAGATGATTCTCTTTCATGAATGTTCCCATTCTTTTTACAAGCGATTTTCTGCTTCGAATCATTTCGATCAGCTCTTCTGTTTTTTGAGGAGGGATTGTGCCGAATATCTTTTCTTCGTGCTGTTCTTGTAATGAGCGGCTGTTAGGGGTGAATACGGCGTAGTTTTCCTGAAAACCTTTTACGGAGAATGTATAATAACAGATGACTCCTACTGAGTTCAGAACCTGCCGCAACCGGGCGGTGTGTCCGCGGCGGGATGCGGCCACATTATAAACCAATTGATTGGTAATCACCCATCCGGCAGATATAATAGCATTAATTGCGCAAACTGCTTGCGGAGTTACTTCTAACGGGGTCTGAAAATGAGTTTGTATGACAAATTGAGTGATTCCTGCTGTTGTAGCTTTTTCTTTAAAGTCTTTTAGAATATCAATCAACTCGGTATCGATACGCAATGGCAGATAGGCAAGCAGGCGGGAGCCGAGCCTTACCCGTTGCAGTTCGGCAAACTTTTCACCGTCGGAACGCATTCGGTTGGCTTTTCTTTTGCGCAATGCCATTTTATAGACGGCATCCAGAATCTTTCGCAAGGTGGCATTCTGGCTCATGAAGGCATCACCGCCCGTAATAAGGATATCTCTCAGTTGGGTATCCTGTTCAAAATAATCCATCAGGCGGCTGAGTTTTTTATCCCAGCTTTCTTTGGGTTTTAAGGATTCAAAATCAAAATTCAGCCGTTTGCTCTGAAAATCATACATCCGCTGGCAAGAGGCACATAAACCGCCGCAGGCACGCCCCATTGAATCGGGAATGAGAATGGCTACCCGTTGATACCGTCGGTGAATATTATGCCCCGGTACCAGCCATCCTGCAGCATTGGGTACTCCCTCCATGACAATATCTTCTTTTTCCCATGCTTTAATGCTGCCGTAGGTTTGTACCAATTCCGGCGAATAGAGGATGTAGGAACGGATGGCGGCATCATCATATCCCTCTTTCCCTATGTTCAGCAGTGAGAGATAATAGGGTGTAATGAAAAACGGCATCCCTTTTTCCTTTGCTTTTGTAAGGAGTTCCATGGTCTGTTGGGAGAGAGAATTTCCCAGAAAGGCATTGAGTTCTACCGGGTCTTTAACGGCCATTGCCAAATGGAATTTAGAGAGTTCCCACCACTGTTGTACTGTTTTGTATTTCTCCTGATATACGGCTCTTTCCGGAAAATGAAATTTTGAAAGAGGAGAGTGTTTTCGTTCTATTTTTGAGATTAAAAGTGGAATCATCCTCTCTTGATTGATTATCCGGATCGTTTGTACATTTTTATCCATCCCCGACGGCCAGCGGTGCATCATTCGCTTAAGATGCGGGTAATCCAAGGTGGTTTGTGGGGAAGTGGGTAGATTGTTTGGTTCTGCAATATTAGGATTATGTGCTTCCAATAACTTAAATTGATGGTATAAATCAATTAATAAATCTGTGTGGATAGGGGCTTTTACCGGTTTCCCGTTTAGAAAGTGCCATAAATGAGTTATTGTCTTTATCTTCAACTGCTCCCCGGTAGACAACTCATTTACTGCCTTTCCATCATTCTCCAACAGTTGCATCAAAGGCTCTGCGTGGTTATGGGCAAGGAGAAGTTTTTTGACTTCCTCTTTGAATAACAATGCAGTACGGCTTTCTCTCGCCCTGTTTACAAGGAGAGGGAAAGCCGTAGTAAATGCTTCTAAAAGTTGAGAATGATTAAAATTCAATACTGTTCTTTTATACATATGATTATAGCTTTATGAATTGTTCGCTATAAATATACATATAAAAGATGAAAATGTTAGCATGTAACCCTCTAAAAGAGTTTTATTAGAACCGGTATCCTACAAAAATTCCCCCTTTGTATAATGGCGGCCATTCTGCACTGGCATCTCTGTATGTGTATGCTTTGTATTCTTCATCGGGACTCTCACGTCTGTAACCGTCATATACCGAATGTTGGAATCCGCCGCTCCATGTTGCCTCTATAGACCAGTGCTTTCCAATATTGAACTGGTATCCCAATGTAAGACCAACCATCATATTACTTCCTTGCTGGTAGCAATCCCCCTTGTACTGATCTGTATAACGGAGAACAAGTCCTTTATTTAGTTTATAAACTCCCCATCCGATATTTGGGCCGAAGTAGAATCCGTCAAATGCTTTTTTTATGTAGTATCTGAATTCTCCAAAGGTTGCCCCCAGTACGAACGGTTTGCCTGTACCTAAGAAATTTGTGGAGTGGAAACTACCTATTCCTTCTAATTGGACGGTGGCTTTTTTCCATACTTTAAATTCTACGGCCGGATTAACAATGGCAACGCACATGAGTGCCGCATTTAATTTTACTTCAATACGGGTATCGTCACTTTTGCTGGGTCTGTCGCTCCATCTTACTTTCTTGTTCATTTCCTGGGAATACAAAGTATTGATACCGGAAGTTAAGATAACGGCCAGTACCAAGGTTGTCATAGTTTTGAAAAAAAAGGGTCTGTTCATATTCTTAAAAATTAAATAGATTCTTTGCCGTTGCCTGTTTTTTTAGCGTCCTCTGCGTGGTGTGCGGCCGGAACCTCTGCTACTACCGGGACGGCTACTGCTTCTGCCTGAGCGGCTGTCGCTGCTACGCCCTTCTCGGCTGCCGTAGCTTCTGCCCGGGCGGCTCTCGCTGCTACTGCTTCGATCGCTGCTTCGATCGTCTCTGCTACCGTAACTTCTTCCGGTGCGGCTGCTGCCTGCGTTACTTCTCCCTTCTCTGCTGCTTCTGCCGCTATCCCTGCTGCTTCTGCTGCCATCCCTGCTCCCTGAATATCCGCCCTCTTTTTTGTAAGGTCTTCTCTCTGCTCTGTCTGTTCTCTCCGGTCTGTCGCCAAGGTTTTCCATATCATCCTGAAGCATCTCTTTTGCTAGTTTTTCAATCGCCTCTCTGTCAAGATGTCCACCTTTGGTAAGCCCCAATGATTGCATCTCCTTATCTATGGAATCAGAATCCACCTCTGAGTTTTTGCTTTTGCTTTCACCTCTGTTCTCGTTTCTGCTTTCACCTCTGCTCTCGTTTCTGCTTTGTTTTTCTTCAGGTGTAGGGGTGCTTACGGCTTCGCAATATAAATTTTTTCCTCTGTAATCGGTTCCGTTCATCTGATCTACTACATATTTGACACTGGAAGATGATATGCCCACATAGGTACATTCTCGTCTAACATCAATTCTTCCAACCCCTCTTTTTCCAACGCCCAGTGTAGTGAGCATGCGAATGATGTGTCTGGTGGTGATATTATGTTTGCTGCCCAGATGGAGTTTAATCCAATCAAAACCTTTCTCGTCTTTCAGAATGTAATCCTCTCCGCTACCTCTTCCAGAGCCGTTGCTGCTCTCTCTGCCAGCTCTTTCCAATACATTTAAATCGGGAGCACTTTTGTAATAATCCAAAAAGCGGTTGAACTCCATAGAGAGGAATTTGCGTATAATTTCTTCTCTGCTGAGAGATTCCCAACGCTCTGTAATAAGCGGAATATATTGATCAATCTCTTCTTGTACCTCTACCGCCTCAATCTGGTCTATAAGTGCAAGTAATTGTTTTGAACAAACTTCATTGCCGGTAGGCAGTTTTGCCTTTGCAAATGTTTTGTTAATCATCTTCTCAATCCTTCTTATCTTACTCTGCTCTTTGGTATTGATAATGACGATTGATTTTCCTGATTTATCGGCGCGTCCTGTTCTTCCGCTGCGGTGAGTGTATTGTTCCACTTCATCGGGAAGATTATAATTGATAACATGGGTAAGGTTGTTCACATCAATTCCCCTGGCTGCTACATCGGTTGCTACCAGTAATTTAAGGGTTTTGTTTTTGAAACGCCCCATGACCTGATCGCGCTGTTGTTGAGAAAGATCTCCGTGGAGGGCATCCGCATCGTATCCGTCTTTTATAAGGGCACTTGCAATCTCCCCCGTTTCCCTTCTGGTGCGGCAGAAAATGATTCCGTATATATCGGGATAATAATCTGCTATTCTTTTAAGAGCCAGGTATCTGTCTTTTTCATGCACCATAAAATAGTAGTGCTTTACTTTATCGGAACCGCTGTTTCTCTCTCCAATCGTTACAATCTCGGCTTTTCTCATGTAGTTCTTTGCAATCTTCTCAACCTCAATAGGGAGTGTTGCAGAGAATAAAAGCACCCTCTTGTCCTGTGGCGTAGATTCCAGAATAGCGTCCAAATCATCTTTGAAACCCATATTCAGCATCTCATCCGCCTCATCTAAGATAAGGGTCTTTACATTACTTAGATTCACCGCTCTTCTATGCAATACATCCAGTAACCTGCCCGGGGTAGCTACCACTACAAGCGGATTTTTCTTTAATGCTCTAATCTGAGGTTCTATTCCGGCTCCGCCGTAAACCTCAACTACGCTAAAATTAGGAATGTACTTTGCGTAATTTTTTAAGTCCTGTGCAATCTGTCTGCATAATTCTCTTGTAGGACATAAAACTAAAGCCTGTGTGTTGTAAATATCGGGATTAATCCTATTCAAAGTAGGAAGTCCGAATGCTGCTGTTTTACCCGTCCCGGTTTGTGCAAGGCAAACAATGTCGCCTGTTTCATTTAGTATCGTAGGAATAATCCTATCTTGAACAGCAGTAGGGTTTTCGAATCCTAACTCTGTTATCGCCTTTATAATCTCGCTGTTAAGGCCCAGTTCCTGGAATGTTTTTACCATTAAAAAATATTTGAAACGGCAAAGGTAATTCTTTTATGGGAATATTTGTTATGTAAAGTGTAAATATTTGTCTCATACTGAAATAAGTTAGATTATGCTGCTTTTACGGCAACAACCGGGAGTTAATATAATAATATGTCCCGGATGCGGAGTTTATTTTTTCTGCCGATTGGTTCTCTGCTAATTTTTCTTTGCATAATTTGAAATACCGAATTAATGCTTCAAGCTGAGAATCTGTAAATTGGGTTTTGTTTTTTAACTGTTGAATGGTAATGTTATGTAGCAACGGAAGGTTGGAGGGAGGGCCAAAAATATGTTTATGAGCTTGTGCCAGCGATAACTGTTTTAATACGTTTCTTTTTGTCTGATGCGGCCGGTATTGCTCTGCTATGGATAAATAGAATTTTATCAGGTTATTACGAGCTTTCTTGGAAGATATACGCATTGGATATGCGTATGAACAAAGCGATTCCATGATTCTCAGTAACTGTTTTAATTCCGGCTCATTGAGCAACAATCTGTATTGCATTGCATGACGAGGGATGGTTATTTGTTGTTGACTGGCGTACCAAATAGGATTTTTGCCATTGTATAATTTCTTAAAATGACTGTTTAAAGTTGTATCGTAGGGAATGTCAAATTGCTTGCACAAGAGGGGATTATATTTGTCTGCGGTATTTCCCATTGTAAGAAAAGCACTGTCTATATTTTTGGATAGCAGCGTATTATCAAATATGATTTGTTTAAATAGTGTGTCTATTGCAGGGGCAATTCTTTCCAGCTGAATCTGTTCTCCTTTTTCGGGAAAGAGAACCCCTCCCTGACTCATGCAAACCGGAGAATTATTGAGGGCGTAAAAGTTATCCCCAAATTCACGAAAGATATTTTTGCGGCAAAATTGGTTGGCAAAGAAGATCATGTTCCGTTTGTTGATTGTGTGATCTGCTGCATATTTTTCGATCATATTGGTAAGTTGCAACACAAAATTAGTAGAGATATTTTTATCACAAGCATAGATTTGTACCCCTAGCAGACGGCAATTCAATTGCGATAAAAGAGGGGGAATATGTCGGGGCGCTAATTCCGATAAGGGGTCTCCCCGCTCTCCAAACACAATAATTATATTTGTCTGATCTTTGCAAGGTGCAAGGATTTTTAAGGAGGTTTCCAATGCGCTCCACGGTTTGAAGATGCTTTGCGATTTTACCGATATTTTAGTTGTAAAGCTTGCAAGGCTGTCTGCCATACGGGAATAATCTGTTGTTAATCCAATGGTTTTTGGTTGATTATCGCTTGCTATTACTGCTCCAAAGCGGCACTTGAACCTATTTTGTACAGAGGCGAACATGGGATACAAATTCTGAATAACATGAAGTAAGGGGGGAAATTGTTCCGGTAGTTTGAATCCTGCCTCAAAAGCGAATAGGATATTTATATGTTGCAGGTCATTTTTAACGGCTTCTGCCTGATTGAATGAAATAGCTTCTCCGTTAATATTATAGAGGAAGTTTTTACTTTTATCAAGAATGGGCAGGAGGATTCCGCTATTAAAAATAATAGCGGAATCGGTAAAATGGGGGTGGAGTACAGGGGAATATTTGAGGGCATCCGGTTGTTTTATCTCTTTGGGAAGATTGATTTTGGCAAATACCTGTTGTCCAATGTTTTGCAGCATTACATTGGGTATCCAGCCGATAATCTGCTCTTTTGCTTTTTCCGGGGTGATATCGGGGGTGTGACAAATAAGCGAATTGTTTCCATCGGGGGAGTTTTTGAGTACATAAACAATCTGATGAACTCCTGCTGCAATAGTGCAGGTATCTAATAAACCGGGAGTTTTAAAAACAAGCAAGCTATCTGCCTCTTTGAAAAAACGTGCGGGTTGCATAAGGGCAATAGTATCGCTTATAACTGTGAGCATTTTGGCTTTAGGCCCCGGCTGAGAGTCCGTAATAGCCGAGCAGGATAGCAGCAGATTTGAACGTTTGGTCCATCCTATGTATTGCGCAGCCTTACGTTCTGTAAAACGCTTGGTTTTATGATGATTGGGATTGTACCGTATTAATTGAAGGTATTCTCCTTTCTTCCCGATAACCAGAAAAGGCTCTCCCAAACCAAATTCGTTGGATTTTATACTGCTTCCTGCCTTTATAAAAGCGGCATTGTTGCTGCGGTCTGAATAAACAATCCACGGTTTGAGGTATTGGTCTTGGGCCGGTGCATGAATCCCATCTGCCGGGGAATTCTGCAAATATCCGTGCGGAGCTTTTTTGAATGTGGTGAATATAGAAACAGGGCCGCATCCCGGTGCAAGCAATAATGTAATAAAAGAAATAATAAGTAGTCTGTTTTTCATCTCTGTAATCTCCTGATAAATAATCTTTAAAAACGATTGAGTTATTCTCTGTTTTGTCTGTCCGTTTGAATGACGGTTAATTTTTTTACAATACCGGTCTGAGGATTTGGTATCTCTGCAAGCACCTGCTCAATCCTAATTTCCCCTTTTCCAAGCATTCCAAGTCCCTGACAATAAGAGTAAATAGTATTATACCTAGAATTGTTGATAACAACCTCTGTTTTCTCATTTCCGCACATGTAGGTATCTATAATATAATTATAGTTAGTGTTAAACGATTTGCCATCGCTGATTGCTTGTAGTTTTTCACGAATATTTTCCCCAACGGCGTTTATCTTCTCTTCGGTTTCATCGCCTGCATATTCAGGTGCTATCTCTATCTGGTGAATGACCGGGTACTGCGTAAATTCCGTGCTGAGTTTTACTTGATAAATTCCCGGTAGATGATAGGCATAAATGGGAGATTTTTCTCCGGAGTCTACCATTCCGCTCTCCCCAAATTCCCATCTCCATTGCTGATTATTACCA
>JAVWIB010000032.1:0-7779 GCA_036639755.1 Bacteroidales bacterium | reverse complement strand
GTTAAAAACAATAAGTTCTCCTTGCAAGGCGGTGGCAGGAGCTTCAATCTCAACAAGTTTACTCTCAGGCTCCGGCTTTTTATCCAGTACTTCCACTGTGAAAAACTTCTGATATCGGTCGTTTATGGTAAGCCTTACGCTGTAACGTCCCGGTTTGGGAAAAGCATACTCTCCTGTGCGGATACCGGAGTTAACATAATTACCAAACTCCCAAAGCCATTTGGTTGCATTTTGAGTACTGTCCGAGTAGATAAGGGATTCTCCGGCCGGAATGATGTAATGAGAAAGACTGGCATGAATCGTAATACGGGAGCTGCAGGAGCGCACGATAAGTAGAATGAGGGCAATCGCAATACCAAGTGTTACGACTGCAATAATTGAAGATGGGTTATTAAATTTATTCATTGGTCAGTGTGTTATAATTTGTTCTTTTTTGTTGGTTGTGATTTTTGTTGATTTTGCTTTTTGTGGATGTTTGTCTTTTTGTGGATGTTTGTCTTTTTTTGTTGATTGTGCTTGTTGTTGCTTGTTGTTGCTTGTTGTGTTGTTGCTTGTTGTGTTGTTGCTTGTTGTGTTGTTGCTTGTTGTGTTGTTCTTTGTCGCTTCTTTGTACTTACTAATTGGTGCCCCCTCCCTCTCTTTTAGCAAGTCTTATTTGGCACTGCTCCAGACTCCGGCTGAATTTTTCCAGATTGGATTTTTTACTCCACAGAATTTGCTTGTCGGCAAACCACATTTCATAAAAAACGGCAACATGATAAAAAACTTTGTATCGGGAGTCTTGGGCGTTTTGTTCATATAAACTTTTTAATTCATGAATAAGGGCTTTGATATCGTTCTCCTCAAAAGAAATATTTACGGCGGGATTAAACCGCTCAATATGCTCATAAATAGAATCGCACAACGGTTGATAGCAGGCTGATGTTTCTCGAAAGATTTGTTGCCGTTCCAATTTTTTAATGACAATATCTTTGTGTGAATTTGTACGTATTGGAATACTGCCGGACAAACAGATCATGCATATTCCTGTACAAAGGGTGAAAATTACCGCAACGCAAACCATGCCGCTTAACTGATCCCTTGTACGAATTGTTCTATGTTTTTCTGTCTCGTTTTCCATAAAAATTATAGCTTCATCTGTTTGGTCATTTCCCGGGAACGTTTTTGCACGGCATATTTATCTGCTGTAATACATCGCTGCAAATCGTTCTTTATTAAATCATTCTGAATGGCACCAATTCGTATGGAATCTTTTGTTTGTAAAATCTTGTTGATTGATACGGCAAGATTCCGGTACAAGAAAATATCCTTTTCATCCATTTTGCTAAAATCATTTAAGAATAAACTTGTTTTTGTATTCACAATAGAAAGAATGATTTTGTTATTGATATTTCTGTTGAAATTAATGAGAGTAAGATAGTTGTACAGAGTATCCATTCTGGCTGAAGCAGAGTTCTGCATGGAAAATAGGTTATCCAACAGAGCAGAATTTTCCTCCAGTTTGGAGCCCTCATACCGGATGGTTGCTATCAGACAAATCCACATGAATACAAAAAGAAAGACGATTGTAGTCATGTAGAGGGAGAATACGAAATAACCTTTTAGAATTGATTTGTAATTCAATGCTTTCATAATCATGTTTTTGTAATTTAGTTTCATCATTGTATTCCGGAATACCGCTTTACAGGTAGGTGTTTATTCCTAAATAAGTCCGGCAGGCATTGCCGGTTGTTCCCAGATAAAATTGCCTGTATTCCGGAGCCGGAGTCATTATTATGGAAACAGGAAGGTTTGCCTCAAATAGAAGATTGGCAAGAAAGAGCACAATCTGGTATTTTGCCTCCCCAATAAGATATTCTCCACACTCTTGCGGGATAAGGTTTGTAAGAACAAGATGTGCGGTTTGAATGTTTTGCGGAGAGTTTTCTGCCAAAGGCGGGCTACCTTCTAAAATGAAATTGACTCCCAAAGCCATAGCGGAGAGGGGGGTGGAGGGAACCGATGTGCTATTTTCCTGTATTCCTATTTCTACCTGCACCGGTATGCCCATAATAAAAGAAATTGTTTTGGCTATCTCTTGGTAATTACCTCGAATGGAGGCGATGGTAGGTGCCATTTTAAGAAACCGTATTGCTTCACTTTGTGTCATAAGTGACATTTCCGGCCGGTAGTCTCTAAAAATAGGGATCGATTCTTTATGAAGATAATTTTTATTATATCGTAATTCGGTAGATTGCAGTTCTGTGCGGAAATAATCTGTCTCTGCCTCAAATGGTTTCATAAAAAGCCGTAACTGTGTTTCCGCCTCTTTCCTTGTGCGTATCTCCTTGATAATCTCTGTTATGTTCTTGTTTCGTTCTGCGCTGGCAGGTGCATAAAAGAGCCCCTCGGGAAGGGAATCATACATTCCGGGCCTGCTGCTTTCAATATCAATATAAGAATTATCGGGATTTAGATAGGAGTATTTTACAGATACCTTTTCTATGTCGTGTAAATAGCTGTGCATGAATGTATTTCTGCGGCTAATGATAACTTGATTGGTATTGTATCCGGCTTCCATAAAATGAGCTGCAAGGAGGTCTGCCCGGTAATAAGGGTAAATGGGGGTTGTATCAACCGAATTCTGTATTTCTCTATTTGTTTTCATTGTTTGAGTGCTTAAAACAAGGTAACTAATTTGTTATAAACCAATCTTTTTTCTGCTCTTGATTTTGATCTTCTTCCCGCTCGGAAACAACCAGACTCTCTTTGTGTTGTCCTATATATTCCAAATGGCTGAGTCGTTCCAGTAAATTACTCATTGTGCTCAGAAATACCTCCAGGCGTAGCATTAGCGGGCGGATATTAGAATGGTCGTATTCTATTTTTAGAGTATTGGCCAATAGTTCCTCAAAAGATCCCGGGGTAATGTCGCTCCATTCATAAAAATACCGGAGCAGTTCCTCTTTTTTGATTCCGGAGAGAGAAGTTATCATTAGAAAACAATGATAAGCCATTGTGCTGATATAGTTTGTAATCATAACAGGGGCAAGTGAGGTGCTGTAATTTTTGAAAATGAAATGGATGGAGGCTATGTATTTTACAATTGTCTCGCTCAACAGACTTATACTGGCAGCAAGTTCGTTTCCGTTGGGCTTATTAGAGACTTTCCCGATAATGCACAGAGATGCTTTTTGCAATTTGTAAATCTGTCGGTCGAATTTCTTATAATACTCTGCCAGTTCAGGGTGCCCCTGCATTTCTCTGCACGGAGGAATATAGTTGTTGTCGGCAATGTACATCTCTCCTTGTTTGAGGATTCGTCCGATTACCAGATAATGTGCTCCAAAGGAGGGAATGTTCAATTCACCTGAAGGGGTAATATGCAGAGAGTAGAGCTCCTCGCAATCGGGGTGCCGGGGAGGAGATTCGTGAGGATTCAACTCTCCTACGGCAACCCGTTCAAACGGATTTACCGTAAGGATTATATCCATGCAGGTCATCTCTTTTATTCTGCTTGGTGCTTCATGTGCAGGTGAGTAGATTTTGCGAATGGGTTTGTCCTCGTTTGCGGCAATAAAATGGATACGGTTTCCCGAGGCCGTAACGGCATTACAACGGTACAAAGAGACCTCTATATCTCCCGCAGAATCTTCCCGTATCTGTATATCGGGACCCTTATTTTCTCCCGGCATGGATAAAAGTCCATACCCGTATTTGTCTGAAAAAATGGTACTTAAGTCGTTTAATTGATGAATGAAAAAATCTTCACTTTGTCTGAAATGGGTGGGTAGAACTTTCATTTGTTCCTGCCAGTTCACTAATTTAGGATTGTTCATAGTTGTTGTTTTTATTCTGTTTTATACTCTTTAATTCGTTTGGCAATAATCATATCGTGCTCTTTAATGTGGTTTTCCTCTACCGTTAACGAATAATCTAGGTATCGTTTGGGAAGGAAAATAGAATTATGAATGTAAAATATCCATCCGCATTGCTCTGTATTTGAGCTATATATAATTGGTAGTAAGGGGGATTTTTTATTGTAGTCTGCAATGATCCGCCTCATCCAGATTCCAAACGGTATCTGATTGGGAACTTTTACCTGAAGCACGATTGGCCGGTTGTCGCATCCCGTTTTAAGAATCTCCAGAGTTACAACTTTGAGTGTTCCGTAATCTATACGGGAATGAAAATCCATATCCGGACTGTTGTTGTAAAGCCATATTTTATAGACGGAATCGGGAATGGACAAATAGGAGCGATAGGTTTTAAGTAGGAGGGAGATAAACGGAAAAGGGAGCATGCAGGTTGCAGCCATGAATCCGTATTGTAACTTGTTACATACATTAAAAACCGGTGTATAGAATAGTATCCCGGCCAATGTGAGCAACCATGTAAGGAATAGCTCATGCCGATATTTGTATCTGGAACCTAAGATACACGCTATAAACGTAAGATTGTACCATCCTAAAATAAGATAGAGCAACCATGAGATCATATACCACCAGGGCATAAAACTGTAATTCAGCAAGCCCAGCAGTGCCGGCAAGGTTAATGCTAGAGAAGCCGTAATAAGATATAAAATCATCTTCTTGTTGCCTAACAAAGCATTCTTTTTGGCAATCAAAATGCCAAAGAAACCCAAAACAAATCCCAGCAGGGGATAGATGAGGTAGGTAGTAATCAGAGTTTGTGCAGGTGAATTCATAGGATATAATTTTATGTTGATTGGAGGTGTAATTTAGCCTGATTATAAGCATGTTCTATAAAGTCAAATTTTTTGCTCAGGTCTGTTTTGGTTCGCTCCGCTGCTTTGGCCGCCTCATCCTGCCATATTTTTTTTAAGGCTTGCCGGGAACTCCCCGAGTCTTTTACTTTTGGATAGTAAAGTGATAAAAATTCAATAAACGTTTGGGAATCAAGTTCTCTGTAATAATTTCCGGCTGAATTATAGCTGGTGAGAGCGGTTATCAAATCCTTTTTTAATTCCTTATGGGATGTCCCTATGGTATCCAGATCATTTTTCTGACTCATGGCATCTGTGCTGTTGCTGCTTTTTGCCGCTCTGTTTGTCCCAATCACCGGATGGCTCCCCGATAGTTTATTCAGCCGTAACCGGGCTTTATTTACCAGATTAAGACTCATGCGAATCCCCTCCAGACTTTCTGAGCAGACACAACATCTGAGGAGGTTTACGGGATGGCTTTTTGCCCAGACCAATGTTTTTGTATCAAAAATTCGGGTACATAACGGGTGTACTAAAATCCGATCAAGGCTGTTTTCCTCATTGCCATCGGACAGTGCTTTTAAGAGAATGGTTGTTGCGTCTACAGCCATTTCTCCTGCCAACTGATTGAGCGGATGAAATACATCATCTTTTGCCAGCATGGTATGTGACGGGTTCGTGCCATGACCATAAATTCCGTTTATAACATCTGTGTCGTTTATGGGATTCGTTCCAAAAGCCGACAACCGCTTTTTTAGTGTCATCTGGTACTCTTTTACAGATCTGGCAAGCATAATGAGTAAATAATGTGCGGCAATATTTTTATAAATACGAATGGCCTGTTTAAGATTTTCTATTAGTTTTCGGTCAATCCATTCTATTTGTTCTTTTATAAAATCAGGTAATTTTTCCAGGAGCTTTTTTGTTTCAATCCACTTATCTCTTATATCAAAAAAAAGATTCAGAAGCTCTTCTGCTGTATGATTGCCAGAATCTTTCAATTGATCAAAATAGCGGCAGAACAGCAGCAGAAGCAAATCATTTGCAGAGAGGATGCCGGGTTCCATCCCTCTTGAAGGTAACTGTGGTTCCAAAGGGAATTTTTTCTCGCCCAGCATAATGAGGGCGGTAGAGATAAGGTCTTCCATATCGTAAGTTCCTGTTACAATAGGGGTGTAGAGGGCTTTTTTATAGAAATAACTTCCATCTTGCCGGAATAGTCTTTCTTTTTTACCTTTAAGATTGTATTGGTTAATCATCTTCCGGAGAACAGTTTCATCAAATTGCATGTTTTTATCAATCTGATAATAGTTTAATTGTCTGGTGCTGTAATTGCGGCATCTGTCACTCTCTGCACACCAGGTAATTACCTTGTCAAACCATGTTTTTACCAGATAGGTTTCTGCAAAATTGCTGTGGGCATAAAAATCCTGAATGGTATGTAAGACACCTCCCAGTTTTACCAGTTGGGGTGGAGTTGGCTTATAGACGTTTAGAAGCTCCGGCTGTGAGGGCATATAACCAAAGGAGGGGTTCACAGACTTGTATGGAGAGGCCCCATATCCAGAAGTTGAGGTTATGTGATTATAGACAGAACTCTCAGCGTTGTGTGTGGAGTTTATACATTCCAGAGTTGAGGTCAGGTAATCATAAATGCATTTTGTACCCCAACTCTCTTTTTGCTTTTGAGAGGCGTTGCTCCTTATGTAGTGCTTCATCCCCAGAGATTTATCAATTTCAAGCTCTTCTGTTGTAATGGCTTTGTTAAATCCTGCTGTTTGCAGCTTCTGTGATGTTACCATCCCTTTGGGATTATCGCAATGATCGTAGGGGAGGCTTACTCCGGCACCATTGGCAAATCCGGGAATCAATCCGTCTTTTTCATGATCAACGATATCTCTCCACAAAGTTGGATTTTTATAATATTCCGCCCGTGTTACATGTTCTTTGGATGTGCCTGTAAAGTACTCTTTAATTGCCAGTATCCGAATGATATCGTTTAGAAACTCTTTTAATTGAGCGGGATCGGGTGCCAGCTTTTTATAATACCCCTGTAGTGTTTCATTGTTCTGTTGTTTCAGGACGACTACCGGATCAAAGAAAAGCGGGGTAATGAGCTGTATATAATCTTTAAGCCAACTTCCACGATACAGATATTGGATGTTTTTGCTGTCTTGTAATGACTTTATACCGCTTTCGCGGATGGCCCTTCGCTGTATATTCTCATGACCGAATCCCCCCCGGAGTTCCAGATTTTCTACCTTAAATCCTTCGTATCCTCTCACATGATCATCCATACCATACTGACGCTCTTTGGTATATGTTTCAAGAGCATCATGAGCAGCGGCAATATCCCAGGTAAGGTTAAAGATCCCGTCCGGAGTTTGTGCCTGTGCAAATGGAACAGCACGCAATTCATGAAAATTGAGATAGAGTACACGACACATTCCCCGATAAGCAAAACGGGCCCCCTCATCCCCCTTGGAATCGTGATTGGCACTCCCTGCATAGTGGCACCTGAGCAGCCAGTCTATATGGTGTCCGAATTCCTCAACCAATGCCACCAGCAATTTATGCCGCGCATGATTGTGTGTGGCGGCAGCCTCTATGGAATATCGGGATACATATATTTTATTTGTTTTTGTGTGATAGGCGGCCATTAAGCCGTAAATTGTATTTTCGCAAACCTCAATGGGGGGATTGGACAAACTTGCATCCATGCAATCATCATACAACTTGTTAACGGCCTCCTGAGATACGTCTTTGCCAAAAATCTCTGCCATGCGAAACTTAAACAGCCATTTACCATCGCTTTTGGCAAGATCAATCAATTGTTTCCATGCAAAATTGCTCCTCAGGTTCACCTCACTGCTCTTTACAGGTGCTTCATCTTCTTGAACAGCTATCTGTTTTTTTAGCTCTTTCTCTTTCTTTGTCGGCTGAAAGCGGAGTCTGCTTTCTATCCGGGCGGAGTGCACAATGCCGGTGTAGCTTGCAAGGGGAGGGGGCAAGATACTTTGAGAGGAGAATGTGTTCATGCCGGAGCCGGGTTGGGATGATGATATTTTTATCGA